>SHMU01000090.1 GCA_008080765.1 Promethearchaeota archaeon
CACAGCGATTATTTAAATGGGAAAAGAAGAATTTAAAATCCAACATGTCTTAATTATTTTAACAACACCCTTTTTAATTTCAAAAATGTTTGAATTAAGATTTTGTTGTTTTTGTAGTGATATCTCTGATTTTTATAATGCCAAAGAGGATATTTTTTGGAATTATAATTGCGTTATTAAACAATATTTTATTCTCAAAGAGTCCATTCAATGTAAGAATAAGATTATTAAACCAGAAGAAGGAAAAACTTTATTCTCTTTTATGTATAAAATCTCCGATTATTTTCCAAAGAAGCGTTCCATCGAAGAGGTTGAGGACTTTGCGAATAAAATACAGAATTTAGAATATTTTAATGATAAGGCAAGAAGAAATTATATTTGTAACCTTGAATATATTAGAAATGAATTAGACAAAAATTGGAAATTAAAGAACGCTCGCTATTTTTTTAATGAAGCTGAATTACTAAAATATTGCTATAAGCATGGGTTAATCTCGTTAGAAAAGATCCCGAGCCATATTAAACAGAATATTAAAGAATTACTCAAAATAACTAATAGAGAGATTAAGGATGAAAAGGAATTAGCAAGAAAATATTTTGGTTATAATTGGGATAAAAAATAGAGACATTAAGGTATTTTTCCTAAACTTCTTTTTAGATTAATTTGGATAAAAGGTTTAGTAATTATATTAAATTGAATATCAAATGGATAATTTAAAAAAAATATTATAGAAATATTAATTAGTAAAAAATATGAGTGAGAATAACAAAAAAAAGACTCAAGGTATTAAAGTTGCGGTAATTGCGGGGAGTACTTCCGACAAGGCAGTCTATGAGAAGGCACTTCAGGTCTTGGAAGAAGCAAAAGTGGCGCACGAGCTTCAAATCTTATCTGCGCACAGAGATCCCGAAAGGCTGGATGAATATATAAAGGAAAGCGATGCGCTAATCTATATAGCTGTTGCTGGACTGTCAGCGGCACTTCCTGGCGTAATAGCTTCGAAAACTGACAAACCTGTAATTGGAGTACCTGTTTCAGCGAAATTAGGAGGATTAGATGCGCTCTTATCGATTGTCCAAATGCCCCCTCGTATTCCGGTGGCGACAGTGGGCATTGATCGCGGTGAAAATGCGTCCTATTTAGCCCTTCGAATACTAAACTTACTTAAGTAATAATTGTATTGTTAAAAAGGTAAAGATGAATTAGAATGGTTGGACAAGATAAAATTGAACTTGCAAAAAAGAAGGCAGCAGAAAAGGCGGTTGAGGATAATCTACAGAAGAATATGATCGTCGGAATTGGGAGCGGTTCCACGGTGGTGTATGCGGTACAAAAAATTGCCCAAATGAATAGAAAAAACGATTTGCAGTTAAAGTGCATTCCGACGTCCTTTCAAGCGTATCAATTAATCGTTGAAAATGATCTTACTTTAGTATCTTTGGACCAATATCCGGAAATTGATCTTGATTTTGATGGTGCTGATGAAATTGATGCGAATCTAAACTTGATCAAGGGGGGTGGAGGATGTTTAGTGCAAGAAAAAATCATTGCTTCTAATTCGACAAAAGTGATAATCATCGCCGATTATCGTAAAAATTCTAAATTATTAGGAGAGAAATGGAAAAAAGGAGTGCCTATAGAGGTGATTCCAATGGCATATGTGCCAGTCATGAGAAAAATGGAAAAAATAGGTGGGCATCCTGTTCTACGAATGGCAAAAGCAAAAGCGGGTCCTTTAGTGACTGATAATGGGAACTTCATAGTGGATGTTGATTTTGGACGGATTAAAACACCCTCAGAATTAGAAGGAAAACTATTAGCAATTCCGGGTGTGGTTGACACGGGATTATTCATTGGTATGACCTCAAAAGCCTATATTGGTCAACAAGATGGAAATATTTTAATAAAACCATAATATGATATAATCAAAAAGAAATACCTATTCATAGTATTGATTTCAAAAACACACGAGGATAAAAGTATGAGTGATGAATTTAAATTATTATTAAAAAGTGGCAAGTTCACCGAAAATCCGAGAGAGAGAATACACACTATTACCAATCCTAATAATTCTGCTTTTTCAGAGTTAAAAGTCCAATTACCAATTGCCTATGAAGGACCGCAAGGATCGCAGGGAGAAAAAGAATATACTCCCGAACATTATTTTTTAGCAGCGATTGCCGGATGCTTTTTTACAACTTTTTCAGTGGTGTGCTCTAATTCGAATTTCAACTATAAGCATTTAGAGATAGATATAAAAGGTTATATAGGAGAAAGTACAGGAGTAAAGATGATGGAAAAAATAAAACAAAACATTAAATTAATAATATCTTCTTCTATGAATGAGAAAAAAGCATATCGAATACTTGAGATGACAGAAAATAGGTGCCCTCTTGCAAAATCAATTAAATCAGAGGTAATAAATACCTACCAAGTTATTAATGAAGAGTAGTATCATTATTGAATCTTCATCATGCCTGCAATTCTTAAGGTTTTTTTCAACCAAGAAATTGCTCCTTAACTAATTCCTAATAAAGACACAATTAACCACATAAGAAAAAAACTTATGATATTGGTCAAATTTACTAGTGTAGAAGCAACTCGTTCATTATACCCAAATTCTACTGAAAAGGGGATGGCGCTCATTCCAATTGGTAAGATTAGTGCGATAAAAATAACAGCATTATAAATTAGTTCAAAAGGGAGAACTAAAAATACAATTATTCCCGCAATAAGACCAAGTCCATACCGTAATACTAAAACTTTTACGATATTCTTCCAATTTTCTTTTTCAAAATCTATATTAATAAAAATACCTAAAATTAATAATGTGAGCGCCATATTTGCCCGGGACAAGATATTTAACAGATCTTTGATAAATATTGGTAAAATAATCCCTGTAATATTGAGGGTAATAGCAATAAGTAATATTATTAGTGGAACAGATTTCAGAATATTTTTTAGAACATCTTTTATTTCTAATTGCTTTTTCTCGGGTTTGAGATCCGGTGAATAAATAAAACCAACGGTGTAAGCAAATACAAAGACGACGAATGAATTTCCTAAATCAAACATGATGAGATATTCCATACCTTGCGCCCCCCAAATGGCTTCAACCATAGGATAGGCAAATAAGCCGATGTTAAATCCAATAGAAGTCATTAAGAATATTCCTTTTTGAGTTAAAGAGGTGGTTCTAAATACTAAAAAACTAATTCCGAGCACAATTGCACTATAAAATAATGCAAGAAGGGGGAGAAGTAATAACACCGGGGATATTTCGATTTCGCTAAATACATCCAAGATTAGAGCGGGGAGGGTAATGTTAAGTATCACTTTTGCAATATTTTTACCGTGTTCTTCATTTAGAATTCCTATTTTTTTCACAAGAAATCCAATAAGGATTACTGTCAATGAAAGTAAGAACACATAATTGGCATCTACCATCTTAAGAAGAGTTTTATAGTTTTTTCAGAATTGAATTTAATAAATTAATACTTTCTATTTTTATTATTTTATGACTTATTGTTCTTAGTTTTTTTGTTTAATTATAACTTTTAACGAGATTAACACTTAGACACATTTTAAATTTATAATGAAACTAATAAATATTTTAATTAATGAAGGTTACTAATTGACAACCAAATAGGATCTAATAATCAATTAGAGGTTTTTGTAACAAACCAATGATTAGCTGAATCAATAATTTTAAAAGATCTAAATATTCTAGAATGATATTTCCTAACAAATTGCATATTTAGAATTTTAGTATCTATTAGGAGATAAATCGTGTTAAGGAGGATATCATAAAATGAAAAAATATTTTTCAAATATTCAGAGAAAAAGAAATCAAGGTTTAAACATTATTTTTTTATGTTTCTTGATATTTCTGCTTGCATTAAATCCTTTATGGGTCGATTTAATTACTTCAGAAAAATCTTATGAGCATAAAATACTGCGAAGCACCCAAAACAAATCCATTAGAAAAATATTGAGTTCTGAATCCATTGAATTCGTAAGTCCTCTTGATAATGAGTCATTTATTGAAATTCTACCCTTGGGAGAATTAACGCCCCCAATTCATACATTTCCTACGGACCATATTTATTACATACTCAATGATAGTGAAGGGGAAACCTGGAATGTATATGCCCCAGCATCTGGAACTGTATTTTGGTTGTATTTTCAACAAGTTTCCGACGAAAATGGAACATATGATGATTATTCTATTGGGATCAGACATTCCAGTTCATATATTAGCTATTTTTATCATGTAGCTAATCTTTCTGGACCTCTTTCACAATATAGTGGAACTATGGCGGACGATTCGGAAGTTTTCATAAATAAGCCAGTTTCAAAAGGACAAATCATTGCGAAAGCGTGGGTTCATGGATCTCAGACAAACTTAGATTGGGGGTTAGAAAACCATGAGATTGATTTGCCATGGATACATCCGGAAACCTATTGGTCTGGAACTGCTTACTGCGATTGTCCACTCTATTACCTAACAGGTTCCAATCTCACTGATGCCAAAGCAAAAATAAAAAGATTAAATGTAGAAACGGATCCAAACTGGGGTGGTGAAATTTGCTTCGATCAAGCAAATACAATTTCTGGCAATTGGTTTTCAGAAAATAAATCACGAGAGGGATATACTATCTATACATTGCATCAAAAAGAAATTGCCTTAGTATATAATAATTTTAATGCGTCCCAAATGGTAGTCTCCATAGGATCAAATGCAACAGGAGCATGTGAATGTGGAGTCTATAATGCAACGGGCCCCAGATGGAATACAACAACTATGGAAAGCGGATTAACTAGTTATAATCTCACCGTAAGACAAAATGAACTTATAAAAAATTATACCATGTTAGTTCAATTAGTTGAACCCGAAAGGTTAAAAGTTGAAACCTTTGAAGGCCATTTGAGCAATCCGGTATTCACCGAAAATGCAACATATTATGATAAATATGCATGGTGGTATAATGAAGATTATATTGCAGAGATAATGTTGCTATTAACTATATTATCTCAAGAGCAGAAAGAATCTTCATTTCCAATGTATATTTTCTTTTTAATCGGGGGATGTGGGGCAATTGGGGTAATTTTAACAATTATTGTAGTTAAAATCAAAACTAGACGAATTGTCAAGAATGAATAATAAATTTGGGTTTTATTTTTACTTTTATTTTCTATTTTATGCCAAAAATATTTTTAGATAATTATAAAAGAATAAAATAATAATGATTATAAATTAAATTACAAGTTCCATACAAGTAGAATTTTAAACTGATTTAGCAATAATATAATTATATTATGAAATATACTAATCCTACACTTCCTATTGAAGTAAGAGTTAATGATCTTATATCGCGATTAACATTAGAAGAGAAAATAAGCCAAGTTTTCAATATTTCAACAGAAATAAAGAGGTTCAATATTTCACGGTACGATTGGCGAAATGAAGCACTTCAAGGAGTTGCTTTTGTTGATATTTCCACCATTTTTCCACAGGTAATTGCCATGGCAGCCACCTTCAACGAAAAGTTAATTGAATCGGTGGCAAGCGTGATTGGTGATGAAGCAAGAGCCAGATATCACGAATTTGCCCGCAGAGGGCGAAGAGAGAGATGGACAGGAATCACATTCTCAACACCGAATATTAATATCGTTCGCGATCCCAGATGGGGAAGATGTCAAGAAACGTTTGGTGAGGACCCCTATTTAACCTCAAGAATGGGTATCGCATTCTGCCGGGGACTTCAAGGCTCTCATCCCACCTATTTAAAGACATCGGCAGAACCTAAACATTTTGCGGTACATAGTGGACCAGAAAAATATCGGCATGAAATGGATATTAGTGTTAGTAAAAAGGATTTGTATGAAACATATTTACCCGCATTTAAGGCATGCATTCAAGAAGGAAACGCTCAAGGATTGATGAGTGCATATCAGAGATTATACGGAGTTCCTTGCTCTGCAAGTAAACTCTTATTACAAGAGATCCTCAGAGAGGAATTTGGATTTGAAGGATATGTAATTTCTGATGGAGGCGCTATACGAGATATCCATAAATATCATAAAGTAGCTAAGGATCATTCCCAAGCGGCAGCAATGGCGTTAAGTGCGGGGTGTGACATCCTCAATCCTTTAAACATTATGACTACCGTAAAATTAAATCGCTTAAAAAAATCGGTATTAAGAGCAATACAAAATGAGAGAATAACAGAAGAGGTCATCGATACCGCATTAAGACGAACATTAAAAGTAAGATTTAAATTAGGTATGTTTGATCCTCCCGAATTGGTACCTTTCACTAAAATTCCTTATACTGTTATAAATTCTAAACCGCATCGAGAACTTGCCCTCAAATGCGCTCGAGAAAGCATCGTGTTACTCAAAAATGAAAATAGCGTTTTACCCTTAGATAAAACTTCACTTGATTCCATTGCCCTAATAGGACCTAATGCAAATAATCCCGAAGCAATGTATTATCCCCATTATTATACTAATCCCCCACCTATAGTCACAATTTCAGAGGGTATAAAAACTAAAGTAAAAAATGAGATTAAGATTAACTATGCGAAAGGTTGTGAGTTAACAACACGAGCAGATGATTGGAACTTAGCTTTAGAATTTGCAAAATCTTCTGATGTGATTATTGCCGTTTTTGGTCTCACGGGAAATCTCGAAGGCGAGGAAGGGTATGTTATTGGGGAGACTACAGGTGATAGAACACATCTACGACTTCCTACAATCCAAGAAGAGTTATTGCATCAATTAGAAGAAATGGATATCCCTTTAATACTCATTCTTACGAGTGGAAGTTCCATTGCAACTAGTCAAAATGCCTCAGCTATCATCGAGGCGTGGTATGCGGGGTGTGAAGGTGGAAATGCAGTAGCAGATGTTATTTTTGGAGAATATAATCCCGCGGGAAGACTACCACTTACGTTCTATTCATCGATAGATGAGCTTCCTGATTATGAAGATTATTCAATGGAAAATAGGACTTATCGATACTTTAAAGGTGACCCTCTTTTTCCTTTCGGATACGGGCTTAGTTACTCGGAATTTGATTATGAGGATCTACAAGTTAGACAAGACACACTCAAAGAAAACGAGAATATAGAACTAAAAGTTAATGTATTAAATAAGGGACCGTTTGATGGTGATGAGATCGTTCAAGTATATTTTAAAAGAAACAATTTACCCTTTAGAGTTCCAGTCCATCAACTAAAGGCATTTAAAAGAATCCATATCAAAAATAATCACACAGAGCAAGTTTTCTTTACTTTCGATTCATCCCATTTTAAAAATGTAAATGAAAAAGGGCAATATGTATTAGAACCTGGCAAAATTGAAATCTTAGTTGGAGGAGGACAACCTCTTAATGAGATGAGAAACATTTTAAGTGCTAAAATAGAAATCAAGTAGGCAATGTCATTTAACCATAATAACCACAACAGCATAAAATTTATTAAAAAATCCTATATTATAAGTATAGATCTTCTCCGCAGTATTCACATATAAGCTGGTATTTGTTGGAAATCTTCTTTCCGCAATTTTTACAATTTTCCTTTGTTTCTAACCATTCATATGCAGGGTTTGAATCTAAATCCCGTCGATTTTTCGAATTACTAAGTTTTTTAGAAGGTAAATGTAGACCTTCTTCTCTTTTCTCTACCTTCAACTTTAGAAGGTTCACTATTCGATCAAAGAGCACTATATTTTCCAATAAAAGGAATTTTGCAGCTAATTCTTGATTTCCAATCATTTTTTCTATGAAAAATCTTAGAAACAGAGTATTACATACCCCACAAAGACTCGAAATTTCAGAAATGTACAATCTGTCATACTTGGTGCCGATGTCAATGATTTTCTGTTTAAGGATTTCATCTTTTTGTTCTTTTTTTCTAAGTTCTTCTGGTGATAACTGCTTTTTTCTTGAAGAAACATCATTTTTATTGTTAGATTTCTTTCTTTTATACTTGAAATTGTAAATAATATCATCATATTTTCCCATTATCATATCATCAACATATATATTATTTAAATACTTTTTATTCTTTATTTTCTAGAATCTAGTCAGCCTAATACTATGGTTCTAAAGTTTTTTAACATTTTACTGAAAAAAAGTCTTTTAATGTAAGTTCCGTGCAATTATTCTATCTAAGACCTTTTAATTGAATTCCAATTTTCTCTTATGTGGTATAATTAGGAGAAAGGCAATAAAAGTGGAGTCGGGGGGAATTGAACCCCCGGCCTCTCGCGTCGGCTGAGTACTAACGCACGATGATGCCCAGCAACTCATATGCCAAGCGAGTGATCTTCCGCAATTTGCGCTTGATTTGCGCAAACTCTTCCGCTAATCCACGACCCCTTTTAAATCGCTAAAGAGAGCATGAGCCATGTGAATCTTAAAAACAGTGTAGCTACGTATTAGTTAGTATTTCCTTTTTAAAAAAATTTATGGATTCTCATTTTTTTTATAATCTGTTATGATATACTTTAAATCCTTTACTATAATAAATTACCTAAACAATTATATTGTAATATACTTTCTCAAAAAAAAATGAATAATTTTAAAAAACAAGCAAGTATACTCTTCTTATTCTTCATATTGAGCCAATCAGTGTTGCCTATTATGGGAATTGGTTTTCACATCTCTAGCTCTCCCATTACAAATGGAATTGAAACTCCTCTATTAAAATCAACCGCGAGCAACAAACTTGATTTGGCACAAAGCAATGACAAACTATATGATCTAAATTTTGAAAATTTAATAAAAGACCTACAATCTAAAGATTCTAACGAGAAAAAACGAGTCCCGATCATAATTAACTTTAAAGACTCAATTACGAAGGAGGAGAGGAAAGCAAAAATAGAATCAATATTCAATGATTATAAGATTTTCTACAATTATGATATCATCAATGCTGTTTTTTTAGAAGTGAATTCAAACGAATTAGCAGAGAAACAACTAGTAATATCTCAAGATTCCGCAATTACAAGAATCGATCCTTCAAAAAGATATGAAACACCTGTGATTCGCGACCGTAAATTAGGAGTGAGTAATCTGAACATTGACTCTCATCCTAATTGGTGGGTACCCGCAGTAGGTGCTGAAAATCTGTCGTATGACGGAACGGGCGTAAAAGTTGCCGTTTTAGACACTGGTATTTTTTCTCATCCCGATCTTAATATTATCAATAGAACAGATTTAGCAACTTTCGGCGGTGGTTCCGGAGATTTATTCGGACATGGTACACATGCAGGTGGAATTATCGGTAGTAGTGGGGCCTCTTCGGGTGGTGAATATCGTGGTGTGGCACCGGGAGTATCCTTAATTGATGTCCAAATCTCCAATGCATCAGGAGCCATTCTAGATGGTGACATCGTTGCTGGCATTGAATGGGCAGCTAAAAATATTTCAGAAGGAGGTGCGGGAGCGGATATTATTTCGATGAGCTTTGGAGCAAATCAGTTTAGTTCTACTCCTAGCGTATGGAATGCAATTTCTTCTGCAAAAGATACCTATGGCACCATATTTGTAGCATCTGCAGGTAATTCTGGTCCAACATATTATACGGGCTCTACGCCTGCCTCTCATCCCGATGTGATAAGCGTGGGAGCGACCGATATTAATAACGATCTTGCGTCCTTTAGCAGCTGGGGACCTTCCCCTACCTATATAGGATACCCCGATGTGATAGCTCCGGGAGTGAATATTATTTCGACCTCAGCACCAAATTGTGTGCTTGAAAAAGAGAACCGTTTCATCGGTGATTTTTTTAACTTTGCCGGATCTTCCGATTACATTCCCTTAAGTGGAACGAGTATGTCGTGTCCGATGGTCTCTGGAGCAATTGCTATTTTAAAACAAGGTTATCCTGATATTACCGCTGAAACCGCCAGAATTGCACTTTATAAAGGAGCATATGATCTTCCAAAGACAGAAGAGACTTATATTCCTAAATCAGGAGCGGGTTTAATTAATGTGTCTGCCTCATTAGAGTTTTTAGATGAGATTAATTCTACACAATCGGATATTAATAATATTACGATGATTTTTCCCGATCATTTGCCTTTTAAACCGTTTGACTTGCTCAATTTTCCAGGAGATTCACAAGTCTTTAATTTAACAGTGGTTTCCGGTAGGGATAACACGATAAATATAGAGCTTCCCTCAAATTCCAATGGAGTAATGATCAGTGCCGATGAAACTACTTTCAATTTTACTCAATCAGGCATTGATTTTATAACATTCACCGTAGAAATAGAGGATAATGCGACTTTGGGAACCCATAATACTGCAATTGGACTTTCAATAGATGGAGAGGTCGTCAATTATGTAAATCTCTCAATCAATGTTCGTCTACCCGAACAAAAGATCCTTTTTGATTCCTATCACGGACTGAATGATTGGTTTAATCCGGAATTTTCTTTCGCCCAAATTGGCTTTCACGAAGCTATGACAGATATGGCAAATCTAAATATTTCCATTGATTATACCATGGAATACTGGAAAATCGGTTATAATAAGAGTGAGGATAATTATATCTTAACAGAGGAGCGATTAGCTCAGTACGATTTGGTCGTATTAACTAATCCAATTTTACCCTATAGTCCTTTAGAGATCACTAATTTAGTGGAGTATTATGGAGATGGCGGTAATATACTTTATGTAGGAACTCGATATGAGGCGGTGTGTTCAGAAAATATTAATGTGCTTTTCAGCCAACTCGGAGTGAATGCACAAATCAATGAAGAAAATGTTCTCACCTCAGATTGGATCGGACTGGGCACTCTAATAAATGGAGTTTCTACCGTTCCAGAAAATCATCCGATATTTGATGGAGTGAATCGTTCATTATGGTTATATGGAAATACATTTAATGTGTCTGGAAATGCCGTATCTATCGCCAAAGTAAATAATAAATCCGTAGCGGTCGCCTATAATGGAAGTTCTTCAAATAAGGGGAACTTTGTCGCCTTTGGAGATTTAAACTGGCTATATTATGACTATATCAGTGAAACAAATAACTATACACAAAACCATGAGCAATTACTCGGCAATTTAATGGACTATTTCTTTGTAAATGATGAGATCTCATTAAATATAAAATTGAATTCACAAAGAATTGCCGATGGAAAGCTAAACACCACAATCTATGCGAAAAATACTACAACTAATTTACCCATCATAAGTGGGACGTTAAATACAAATCTTACTGTGAAAATTAGCAATGCTACGTTTAATGAGATAATCAATGCAAATTCACCAAAAAATGGGATTGCCTTCAATTACACCTATACCATACCCTTTCCCTCCTATGAACCCTATATCGTCGAAGTTAATTTAACACTTGGTACAACTACATATTCAAAAACATCTAAAATTCTCTACTTCCAATCAAGTTTAATGCCTGAGATAGGGGATCTTAGTACAGATGATAGTGATGACATTGTTGGTAAAGGAGACACGCTCACCTTAGAGGCAGAGATGGATGATTCTGGATATCAAGATTTTGATAGCTATCTTTCTCTCTATTCCTATCGGTTTCATAACTTAGAAAAAACCATAAATCAGACCCATAAATTATCTAATTCAATCCTTCCCATAACAACCTATGATAAGGAAATTACATTGCCCAATGAACCATCAGGATACGGCATTTTTTATGTAATTCCTACCAATCAAAACTACACAGCTGCTAATTCACCGCGAAAGAGTTTTCAAGTTACTAATATTGCTCCAGATATCAGCCTAGCAACTTCTTCCTTTTCATCATTCTTTTCAGGATCTAGTACATTTGCCAACACCCAGAGCGGTCCTTTTATTTTGATACAACAATTTTATCAAGGTGATACAATTAACTTTCAAGTAGATGCTACAGATCCTGCTGGAGATGAGAGTGATCTACAAGTTTCCATAAACCTTTTCATAGCAGCATTGTCGGAACCAGAGGATGGAAGCAGTACTATTATTCTTATTCCTCCCGCTTCTTTTGTAGAGAAGAAACTCTCATACAATTCCCTATCGGGAAAATATACAGGCTCTTTTACTATGCCCTATTCAATGCTCTTTCAATCCATTGAAGGCACTAAATTAATTTCTACTGACACAGGGATGTTCGCAACAGATTATATAAGTATATTATACTTTGATGTCTTAGACAGCGAAGGTACTTCGATGATTGAGCCCTTTATTATTGCAGGAACTCTTACAATTAACTTAACAATGCTCGATCTTCTCAATCCTCCGACGGCAGAGGAATCCACCTGGATTCCAATAATTATTGGATTACTAATTATAGGTGGTGTCATAGGTCTTTTAGCAGTAATATACACCTTAAGAAAGAAAAATATTTTACCAGAGTCTATAGATGAGAAACCCAAAGCAGGCGAAGAATATGGCACCATTTATGATGATCAACCAAAGAATTCAGAAAGTCCATCTAAGAGCCAATTCTATTGCCCATTCTGCGGAAAAGGCTTAGACACTCCTAAATATTATTGTCCGCGCTGTGGAGAAAAATTAGATTTTTATAATAAGTAAATCTTTAATTTTTTTTATTTACATTTTTTAGATTAAGAAGCCCTTTTTTAATTCACAAAATTATTTATGTTTTTAGAAGATAATATTCTTATTATATAAATGTGATCAGAGGAGTAAATAATATGTATAAGATTGAATCTATTGGGGAAAATCAATTTTACGTGAAAATAATGGGGGAATTTCCTCCGGCTGAAGCATCTGACTGCTCTAATGATTTTCAAGAAAAAATCAAAAATAGCACTAGCGTTAGTGTAATCGTTGATTTGCTAGATGTTGCAATAATTAAGATTAAATCTCTTGATATTATTATCACCTTGCTAAATACAACAAAAAAGAAATTAAATAAATCAGCTTTTGTACTTCCTTTTAGTCCCCCTTTGACTGAAGAAATAAAATATGTATTCAAAAAATCACATTCTCCTAGACGTAAGATAGTGAATACTTTAGAAGAGGGCAAGGAATGGACAGGAATCTCTGCCATTACTCTTAAAGGAGATTAAATTTTTACACATTATTCAGGAATTTTTTTCGCATATAAAAGTTTCTTAAAAGAAGGGAAAACAAAACGAGAGTCCGGAGCTTTGCAAGAAGAGAGTTAGAGCGTTAGCTATAGAATTATATTTGAAAAGAGAAATAAAGTGCTTTTTTCCAATAATCTTTTAAATGAAAAAAGTAAATGATGATAATTTCCAAAACTATCTTCTTTTGATACTCAAAATTTCGTGTTATTTTCGAACTCCATACAAATAATTATTAAAGGCTTTCATTGAAATTTCTAATTGTTCTACTTCTGTTGCAGTGGGTTCGCTGTTCACAATATAATGGATCGTAGTCAACATTGCTTGATAATATAGTGTTAATCCTAAAATTAGAGGTATATCCTTTAAAAATCCTTGGGTAATTCCTTCTTGATAAAGGGCGGCATATTTAGCATCTTGAAGTTCAATCTTGCTTTTCATTTCTTCAGAAATTAGAGGTGAGTCTTCCATTTGCATAATAAATCGAATTTTATTATAATTATTAATACCCCAGGATATAAAATTCATCCAATTTCTTTTTATGAAGTTATAGATATGCTCCTCAGGAGCTTTTTCGCTAATTAGTATCGAATACACCTCCTCTTTAACTTGAGTGTACAATTCGTTTATAAGATCTTCCTTAGTATTGAAATAATTGAACAAGGTGCCTTTTCCAATTCCCACACTATTAGTTATTTCAGAGGTACGTGTTTGATGATAACCCTTCTCTACAAATAATTTCAGAGCGTGATCCAAGATTTCTTGTCTTCTCTCTTCTTTTTTTCCCAAAATCATCACCAATGAGTATCTATTTTTATGTGACTAGAGAGTCATTTGTTTTAATACAAATAGGTTTGAAGTGACTAGTAAGTCACTATTATTTATATGTAATAATTTATAAATATGTCTTTTATCTTTTAAAAGATAATACCAATATTTATATATGACCGATGGCTCATTTCTATATGAGTGGTCAGTCACTCAAAAATGGAGGTGAATAACTCAATGACAAACGCACAAAAAAAAGTAATTGTAATAACGGGTGCTTCATCCGGAATAGGTAAAGCTACAGCAATAAGACTATTAAATGCGGATTATATTGTTTATGGAGCAGCTCGTCGTGTTGAAGAAATGGAAGACTTGAAAGATTTAGGAGGTATTCCTGTAAAATTAGATATCACCAAACATGATCAAATTTCTCAATTTATCGAGAAAGTAATCGAAGAACAAGGGAAAATTGATGTATTATTTAATAATGCTGGATTTGGATTATATGGACCTGTTGAAGAAACACCTTTAGATCTTGCAAGATATCAATTTGAAGTCAATTTGTTTGGACATGCTCGGATGACTCAACTTGTTATACCTTATATGAGGGAACGCCAATCAGGATTAATTATTAATACATCCTCTGTTGGTGGAAAAATTTATACTCCTTTTGGTGCATGGTACCATGCTACAAAACATGCAGTAGAAGGATGGTCAGACAGTTTAAGACTTGAATTAAAGCCTTTTGGAATTAATGTAGTAATTCTCGAACCGGGATTTATAGGTACTCAATTTTATAATGTCGTACTGGATAAGGTTCCCAAGCAATCGTTAGACGGACCATATAGTGAAGCGATAAAGCGAATGAAAGAAACATCCCAAGAAATGGAGGAAGATGATTTTTCTCCGCCTTCTGTAGTCGCAGATGTCGTTTTAAAAGCAATAAATGCTAAAAAACCAAAAACCAGGTACAAAGCTGGAAAGTATGCGAAACTTTTAATTTTCATACGAAAGTTGTTTAGTGACAACAGATTTGATAAACTTATAACAAAGCGATTTATGTAATCTTTTAGAAACACTTCTTATATATCTAAAACCATCGAAAATGTGTTTTTGGTGTTAGCATTCCTTTTTTTCTTTCTCCTTTGTTTTGCATGTAACGTTTTCAAAGAATGGAAAGTCTTTCTTTTTGGTAAATATCAACAATTTCAACTAGGCAAACCATTTTCTGACAAAGGTGGACATTTTTAAAAAAATCGCTCCTTTTATGTATTTAAAATATGATGCGTACGTACTCTACAATAAAATATCTTTGCAATTGATTATATTAAAAACCTTATCTAAGAATTCATGAACAAAGTATTTAGCGGATGTCAATTACCCCGCCTTGAAAGGCGGGGCTTGTGGCTCAAATCCCCATCAATTCTCCTAAAAGCTTCTGGTTCATCATCGTCCACATCTAAGGGGCTAATTGACACATAGCCCGTGTCCTTCGGATATACCGAGGGACAACTGCCCGATCTCTGATAT
>SHMU01000091.1 GCA_008080765.1 Promethearchaeota archaeon
TCGAAACATCATCTCCCCAGCCAACTTGGATGGGGTAAAGTTCTATTACCATATAATCCCTCCTAAATTTTTAATTGGTTTATTAAATAAAGTAATGATTTTTGCGAATTTAAGTTTATTGCTCAGAAGAGAGGTGACGTAACCAATATTTCATTAAGTCAGGACGATAACCGAGGAAATAATGAAGCCCTCGCAGAGATGATTTTGTCGCATACCGACAAATTGGAGATCAGCAAGTCTAAGTATTTTTGTCGATGAAGGTAAATTAAATATTATCCAACTTTTTTAATATGTATGACCCTATTAAATGAGTTAAAAATATTTGATAATAATCTTAGTAGTAGATTTGAAAAGATAGCGGAAAACACTTTGGAGTATTGGGATCTGAGAGCGACAATAACGAGCGGTACAATGATAGAATTTACCAATAATAAGAGTAAAGAAATGGCAAGTTATCAAAAGGAGAGCTGTGGAATTAGAACATTTTCTCTCGGTGGTTGGGGGTTTCTCACGCTAGAAGATCTTTCGAAAGCAGCATTAATAAATAGTTTTGAAAAAGCCGTAAAATTAGCCAAGTTATCTGAAGCTCAAACGGACAATAAATACCATATTAAACAATTTGACCCGATAAATGATACTTTTGAACTAAAAGTGAAGAAAAAAGTTGAGAATACCGACATTTCCGAAAAAATTGAACTAGTTAAAGATTATGAAAGAACAATCAATGAATACGATCCTAAGATTAAGAATACGAATTCAATTTATTATGATGCCATTCACAATAAAATTTTTTTAAATTCATTTGGTTCGAAAATCATTCAAATTGAACCGATTTGTCGATCATTTTGTATGGCTTATGCTCAGAAAAACGGATTAATTCAGAGAAGCAGAAATTCAATTGGAGGGCTTGGAGGATTTGAATTATTTGATACTAATAAAGCACAAGAACTAGGTAGAAAAACAGCAAAAGAGGCAGTAGAGTTATTGGATGCAAAATCTCCCAAAGGAGGACAATTTACAATAATCATGGATCCTGAATTAACAGGAACCTTTATCCATGAAGCCTTTGGTCATGCGGTGGAAGCAGATTACATTCTTAGCAAAGAAAGTATGCTGGAAGGTAGAAGAGGAGAGCAAGTGGCTCTTGAAGAGGTTTCAATTAAAGATGATCCCAGATTAGGAAAGGGAAAAGAGTTAGGCTTACCTTATGAGTTGTTTGGATCTTATAAGTATGATGATGAAGGTATCCCCTCTCAAGAAATTTTTATAATAGAGAAAGGTATTTTGAAAAACTTTTTGCATAATTTAGAGTCCGCTTCAAGAATGAATGAAGAGCCCAATGGACATGGTCGAGCAGCTTCAGTTTCTATCCATCCTCAAGTAAGAATGGGAATAACCACTTTAAGTCCTGGAGATTGGTCACTTGAAGAAATGATAGAGGACATAAAAGAAGGAGTTTTTTGTGAAGCTTTTCAATACGGGTACACCGATCCCGCATCTGGAAATTTTCAATTTAAATGTAAATTATCTTATAAAATTGAAAAAGGTGAAAGAACAAAAATGATGAGAGATGTTTCCTTAACTGGAATGACATTAGAGGTTTTAAATAAAATCACCGCATTAGGTAGGGAAATAAATTATTCAGATGGAATGTGTGGAAAGGGTGGTCAAGGGGTACGGGTATGTGATGGAGGGCCGTACGTGAGAATAAAAAATATAACAGTAGGAGGGTTAAACTGATGAATAACGATTTTGACCCGTATCAGATGGTTCATTATGTAATTGATCTTGTAGAAAAGCATGACAATTCGATTCAATGTTGTGAAGCTTACTTAGGGAAAGATATGTATTTAAATATTGACGTAGAAGAAAATGCGATTAAGTACAGTAGGGAAGGATTGGAAAGGGGGATCTCAGTAAGAGTGTTTGATAGAAAAGGGAGATGTGGATTTTCATTTACCAATAGAATGGACAAAAATAATCTCGAGGAGATAGTACAGAAGGCCCTACAACTCATGAAAGGAGCCACTCCAGATGCTGAATTTCATGACCTTCCTCCTCAAGTGGAATCATACCCAAAAATTAAGCAATTATGTGATGCGAAGATTAAAGCAATGAAAATTGATGATGCATCACATCATATCATAGATGCGATTGAAGTATGTAAAAATGATGAAACTGCTATTTCACAATCAGCATATTTTAAAAGCAATTACTCCCAAATTTTTATTTTAAATTCAAACGGAGTAGAAGTAAACTATAAGGAAACCAGTTGTTCTATTAGTTCCAATATGATAGCAAAAGATAAGACAACCAATGAAACCTCATTTGGACAGGAATGGCAAGTAGAGAGGAATCTAAACGATTTAAATGCTCAGGAAGTCGCCCAGAATGCATTAGAAATAGCAAAGAATAATCTTAATAGGAAGAAAATCAAGAATATGAATGTACCCTTAGTGTTAACACCTCGAGGAGCAATTAGTCTCATTTTGAGACCTATATCATTAGCAATTGATGCCGAAAATTTTCAGTTTAATAGAAGTTTTTTAATAGGTCATAAAGGGAAGAAAATTGGCTCAAAATTACTTACAATTGAGGATAATGGTTTAATTGATGGTGCCATTGGATCTTCAATATCAGATGATGAGGGAACTCCGTGTCAAAATAAAACTATCATTAAAGAGGGAATGTTTCTAGAGAATGGATTAATCCATAATAGTTATACGGCAGCCAAAGAAGGGGTAAAAAGTACGGGGAATGCTGTGCGCACATCATATGCATCTTCACCTGGAATTGGAGTGACCAATTTTAGCCTAAAATTGGGTTCTAGCGCAAAGGAGGAAATCATTAGAGATATTAAAAAAGGCATTTTGCTGGATTATACCGGAGATTCCCCAAACATCTCGACAGGCGATTTTTCAGGTTTAATTCTTCAAGGAAACTTAATTGAAGATGGAAAAATTTTATATGCTTTAAATGAAACAATGCTTGCGAACCATTTACTGGAATTATTCAGCAACATTACCGCAATATCGGAGGAATCAAAAACCTATGGGAGATTTACTGCCCCCTTTGTGAAAATAGAAAATGCAAACATAATTGGAAGCGCACCAAAAAAATAATGCTACTCGGTCACATTTATTCGTAAAAAAGCCACATTATAGATAAAGTGATTTGATTCTAACGTGATCCCATATAACTCTGCAATAATTATCCTCGATCCTGTTTCATAAAATGAAAGATTCAACTGATCTGAAAACCATAATTTTTCATGACCTAAAATAAAATTAGTAGCAGTATAATTATACTGCCCATTCAAAGTACCATAAGGGCTAAGTATTGTTGTATTATCTCCCTTTGAAATACGGATAGTAAATAGGAGATCCTCTTCAAGATAATTGCCCAATCCGACATAAAAAGAGATATCTTGTCCTCTAGAAGCATTTGTAGGATATAATTCCATACGTTTATCTTCATTCAAAATAGTATAGGTATGAT
The DNA here is from genome assembly GCA_008080765.1 of Promethearchaeota archaeon. Classification (GTDB taxonomy): domain Archaea; phylum Asgardarchaeota; class Lokiarchaeia; order Sigyniarchaeales; family SOKP01; genus TEKIR-8. Next base: position 3,499 of record SHMU01000091.1, read on the forward strand.
ACGGTGATTCGGGAGTATAAAGAAAATAGATAGTAAATCCAGTGATGATTATAATACCCGCAATCAAGCATACGGTTAGAATCTTTCCAAAGTGTTTGAATTCTTTTTTCACATCCTCTGATTCTTGAGAAGAGGTCACTTTTTTGCTTGACATGAATATTTTCTCTATCTTGGTTATTATATAACTATTGGTTGTATTTATCTTTAAAATACGCTATGGTCTTTCTGAGCCCTTCACGTAATGGTGTTTTAGGTTCCCAATTGAGAATTTTTTTTGCTTTCGTTAAATCAGGACATCTTCTTAATGGGTCATCAATTGGTAATGGTTTAAATACGATCTGAGAATCCGAATTAGTCATTTCTACAATAATTTCTGCTAATTCTAATATAGTGAATTCATTATTATTCCCCAAGTTAATTACTTCTCCTATCGCTTCATCTTTGTAAACCATTTTTAATATTCCCTCTACCTCATCAATAACATATGTAAAGGATCTTGTCTGTGAACCATCACCAAATACAGTGATATCCAAATTATTTAAGGCTTGGTGAATAAAATTGGGAACGACCCTTCCAAATTTAGGACCATATCTAATTCTTGGTCCGGAGGTATTAAAGATTCTTACTATTTTGGTTTTAATATCATGCTGAAGTTCATATGCTTTAATAAATGCTTCACCTGCTCTCTTGGATTCATCATAACAACTCCGTGGTCCAAGAGGATTTACATGTCCAAAATAGGTTTCAGGTGTTGGGATTACCTCATCAGGAGGATTTCCATACACCTCCGATGTGCTGGTATAAAAAAATAATGCATTATGAGCTTTGGCAATCCCTAAGGCAATCATAGTACCTAAGGTATTACTTTTCAAAATAGAAATGGGATGATCTTTAAATTCGAACGGCGAAGCACGGCTTGCCATATGCATTACAATATCAATCTTTCGAATATCGCCCACACAGACTCCATTTGGATGATGGCTATATCCAAAGAAAATAGGTTGAGAAATATCATGGTTGATAAACCGAAAGTTATCTTTATTAATAAGGTGTTCTATGTTTTCGGTAGAACTTGAGCATAAATTATCAATACAAATCACATATGCACCTTGTTTGACCAAGACATCACACACCCATGAGCCTAGAAAGCCGGCACCTCCCGTTACTAAAATGGTCTTGGCTTCAAATGAGATATTTTCTTCTTCTAATCGGGAAAGTATTTCGTTTACATCCTCTTCAAAACTATACTCCATAATAATCGCAATTATATTGTTTAAAGCAGTTGCTTCTTACTTTACCTAGATAAATTGTGAGACTCATATTAAATTTTTCAAAAAAGAGATGAATTTAAAAAACTCCTTCAATATGAACCTTTCTTTATAATAAAGACGGTTATTTAAAAAATCTCTTCCAATTGAATTTCTGTAAAAGAATTTTAGAATTTCAAATTTAGAGTTATTGGGTTTTTTTCCCACAATATTGACATATTTTTTGCTCTATGGGATAAAAATTACCACAATTGGGGCATTTTGTAAGACTATTTTTTACTATCTCCGTTCCCACCATCTCGAATGCTTTTTCCACATTTTCACCCGTTTTTGCGGAGGTTGGAAGCAAGTTTCCATTAAAATGGTATTCCTTGAAAAAATTCATTCCTGCTTCTCTGCTTATAACTCTTTGATCCTCTAAATCACATTTTGCCTCAATTAAAATTAATGTTTTTGGGCGGTTGTGTACGGAAGTAATCACCTCAATCCAATCATGTAAATCATCCAGAGAATCCTTATTGGTAATATCATATAATAAGAGTGCAGCAGAAGCCCCCGAAACGTACGCAGGAAAAAGAGTTCGAAACTTTTCCTCTCCGGCAAAATCCCAAATGTTCAGAAGGATGTTCATATCATCTACATCAACTTTCTTTGTTTCAAAATCAACTCCAATCGTGCTGAGAAGATCAGAAGTAAATTTCCCCGTGGCATAGCGCCTTATAAGACTTGTTTTTCCCGCGTCCTTACTCCCCGCAACTACAATCTTAAATTTTAATACTTTTTTAGTAGAATTTCTTCCTGACATTCTATTTAACAGAGGATTGTATTTTCATTATTCTATTGAATATATATTATATAGCATCGTTACAATAAAAATCTTTTATTGTAAATATTTAGTTTTTTGAATATCACTTTTTTAAAAGCTAAGGTGAGAAGAAGACTGCTTCTTTAAATATCATAACAAAAATGCATCAACATTCCATATTTTATTGGTTCAGAAATAGCAATTCAAATAATTCTAATAATCCAATAAGTTTTGATTATATAGGTTAAAATAGTTAAAATAGTTAAAATAGTTAAAATAGGTCAAAAATTAAGTATGGGCAGTTAATTCTTTCATTTTTCCTTCATTTTTTAGCTCCAAATCAACTTCGATTCTTGTAGGGTCAATATACCATATATAGTCATCAATTTCTATAATTTGAATTGGATCTCCGTTAATATAAATGATAATATTAGTAGTCATCTTTAAAGCCTGTCTATTTTTATATGAATTTCTTATTCTAATATGTTTTAAAAAGCAGAAAATAAAAGAAGGAGGTACTTTATTCATACCTCCTTCCTCGAACTCCGCCGATACTTTGGTTGCTAATCGCCTCCGTGTATCTTATTTGAGTTCAATATATGAGTAGTAAAGTTAATATATATTTTTGAGTTACATAAGTTATAAACGAAAAAGAGATCTTGGTTAAGATCCTTAACTAAAAATAGGAATAGGATTAAAAATTATAATTATTATAAAAATTATACATTTTTTTCAAAATAAAGAGAGGTTTTTTACTTGTTTTTTTCTTTTTTGTTACTTGACATTTACAACTTCTAAGATTTTAAATCCTCCAGTAACTTTTCTTTAAGTTCGTAATGTTCAAGTATTTTTGTAATTGAATCGACTTAGTTTATAAATTTCTTGTGCGATTTTTTTGCCTATGTTTTCTACCTTCATTAAATCTCCAATATCGGAATTAAATATATTTCGGAGGGTTTTCAATTCATTCAAAAGGCTTTTTGCCCTTAAAGTGTTAACCCCAGGCACCCCAGAAATGATATATTCCAATAAATAAGATAATTCAAGTGGTGCTTTTTTGAATCGAGATTTAACAGGCTTCTTATGTTCTAGCTGTTCTCTTTTTGCCAATTGATATAAAAATTTTGCCGATTCGACTACATTTGAAGTTTTATATATGGATATACCAAGATCTAATATTATAGAAGATATTGCCCCATATAATGCATTTTCATGCATGCTCGGGTTATCAAAGGGATCTCCTTCTAAGAGCAAAATAGGACGTTCGAAATTCTTAGCCAAATCAACTAATTCTTTAAATAATCGTCCATCCTTTATAGAATCGGTAAAATCTTGGGAACTCTTTCGTTCTATGCCTACTCGATCTGAGATAATGTAATCGGCGACTTCAAGTTGCGCTAATTGGAGGGTTACTCCCATCAAGGATAATTTTCTTACGATAGGGGAGGCGGTCTCTCGATTGTCGCAGAGAATTTTAATTTGTTCCGCGCCCTCTATTTGTTGAACTTCCATTGAATGCTTCGATATGCCTTGTTGTGCTTCTGGGGCGGTTTCATGTACATCTTTACTTTTATTATTATTTTTATGTTCATCCTTCTTTTCAGGAGTCTTAGAATCTTTTTGCATATAACTAAAGAGATCTTTTTGTCCATTTGAATTTGCAGACGTTTGTTCTTTTTTCTTCATTCTTCTTAGTGTAGATCGCATGTTAGATTCCTTACTTTTTTCAGCCCAATAATAGCCTTCATCTCTGGTCCCTTGAGCCATAAGAACAAAGATTTTTCCCTCTTTCTTTCTCCCAGTTCTTCCTCTTCTCTGAATGGAACGAATTGCGCTGGGAACTACGTCATAGAAAATAACGAGATCACATTCTGCGATATCTAATCCTTCTTCGGCGACACTTGTACCCACGAGTGTATTATAGGTCCCTATTTTAAATTCTTCTAATATTTCTATCTGTTGTTTTTGTGTTAATCCTTTATCAGAACCTTTGCTTGCTTGTCCAATAAATTTATGAGCACGTATTTTGTCATTTTTCTTGATAATCCTTACAATATTATTGACAGAATCTCTATAATGGGCAAATACTAACACTCGAGAATCGGGGTTTTCTGTAAATTGTGAGGATAAGATTTCTTCTAATTTTTCTATCTTTGGATGGATAATTCCTTGAGCTTGAATCTTTTTGGTTAGTTTTATAAGCCTATGAATGTCGGGATCGCTAATTAATTCTTTCAATGACTTGTTAGCCTTGTTTCTTTTGATTTTCTCGATGTTTTTATCAAAATAATCATTTAGAGCATTTATTCCTTGTGTCTCTAATAATTCTAACATATGGGAAAGTCGTATAGAATTTGCCTGTACTTTTTTAGCATAAAACAGATTATATTTTTCATCATCACTGAGAGCGGAAGTAATTTTTCTATTAATAACTTGATTTAATCGCAGTAAGTCTTTTCTGGTTACACTATCTATATTATAGGAATTTAGCAATTCCATTTTTTTTAAATATTTATAGTGTTCTTTAAGTTTTTCTTTAAGAATTTTCAATATTTCAGAAAATTCTTCAGGTAATGAAATTTTTATCCAATTTTGAACTACATTATGTATGTAGGGTTTTACATCTGGATCTTTCTCAGTGCGTATCTCTAAGTGTTCAATAAAAAGATTTTGTTTGATTTCATTGATTTTTTCTTCTGTAGAACCGGGGCTTGCTGTCAATCCTAATATCTGAGGATGCTTTGAATGGGCTATATACTGCTTTGCAATAAAACAATAAGCATAATCACCAACTGCTCGATGACATTCATCAAAAATAATCAATGATACATCATCCAGAGCATATTGATGCGTAATTATATCGTTTTGAAGTACTTGAGGTGTCATAAATGCGATTTTCAATGCTTTCCAAAGCTCTTTGCGATCTTCAGGTGAGATTGTACCCGTTATTGATTTCATTGATTCTTCCTCGAGCACTGTAAGTTCCTTAAATGAACTATAATGCTGGTTGACCAATGGTTTTGTGGGAGCAAGAAAGATTATTTTAGAGTTGGAAAATTCTGTTAATCTATGAACCGCCATCATTAAACCGATAATAGTCTTTCCCAGTCCTGTGGGAATCACTACTAAGGAATTCTGATTGAGACAATTAATAAAAATTGTTTCTTGATAACTTCTTCTTACTACCAAGTTCTGTTCAATCAATGGATGAGAAATGAAATCTTCTTGAGTTGTCATTTTGATTAAAATACCTACTATTTTATAAATGTAGTCTGAGAACAATCCGCCTTTTAATGGGGAGAGGAATCAGACGTTTTGCGTGAAGTATATACTCTCTCGAGTAAATCCTCCTCCGCCCGTTTTCACGCAAAGGGGCTTCATCGGGAAGTGCGTATCCATGTCCCATGAGCAAGTAAGGAATCCGAACATACCTCGATAATGATGGAAAGGCTTGTTACACTGATGCCACCACCCCTACCCTTCAGGACTATTAACCATCGGTGACAGAGTAACGGTCTGGTGCAAGAACTTAGCGGCAACCGAAGATGTCATAACTGGTCCATCGTAGCATAAATTTCTCCATGCTCAGTCTGGAGAACTAAGAGCTACGTGGACACACGAAGGCCGCGCATGAAGGCGAGGGCAGTTCACTTGCATAAGTTCTATAAATTATGTATTGATTACTATATATAAAATAAGAGACCATGATTAATTATTAAATTAATAATATTTTAATAAATGTAAGAAGAAGTCTATTCTTATAGAAACTTCAAAAAAAGAAAAATTTAATTCGAATTTGAAATTTTTATTAGTAAAGTGCGCGGATAGTTTAGCCCGGCTATAACGACACGTTCACACCTTTACGAAAGGGAATAAACCGTGTAGATCGGGGGTTCGAAACTAGCATCCAAGATTATTTCAATCTTTAGAGAAAATCCCTCTCCGCGCACTTATTATTCTTATTTATTTCATTTTGTAAAACGAATCTTGCACTTCCAAGTGTAGTTTTTTAGATCGGGAAGAATTCGGAGGGCATTATCAATATAAGGGAATAAGATTTGATCCCTTGAAAAAATAGGCGTTATTCCTTGCTGCCAATGGACAGGTCATTAATGCAGACATCAATAGAGCATAAAGATCATGAGAAAAGCAATTGCCAACGTGAAATTCGCCAAAGGAATGGATGTCATAATGTTACGCCCGCGATGCTTGAATTGATATTAACCAATGCGTCGAAATGGTTAGAAAAAATGTTAACATCTTGTCAATATATTTCTAACAAAACATTTCAGTATTGATAATCTATTCTTAATGATATTTAACTTTAAAACCGTAAAAATTAAATGAAAAGCTAAATTACTCAATACAATTATTCTTTTTATTTTTATTAATCATGTCTTCATACCTAGAATCAATTAAACTAAGAGAAAAATATCGGGAAGTAAGAGAATACGTAAAAGTCGGTCCTATTTTTTTAACAAGATATGAAAAGGCGCGCATCGTTGGTGCTCGTGCCTTACAAATTAGTTTTGGAGCTCCAATTTTAGTAGAAAAACCAAAAGATGTTATTGATCCTATAAAGATTGCCCAACTAGAGTTAAAGTCACAAATACTTCCTCTTACCATTCGCAGAACTCATCCCACTGATGAGGAGAAATTCCAAGATATCCCAATCAATAAGCTTATCTTAAAAAAGGAATAAGCGGTCGTAATACCATTTAATATATTTCTATTTTTTTCCGATTCCATTATGATTTAAATATGGTTTTTTCTATTGAATAGAATTAGAATTGGTCACACTTTATTATTTAAATAATTATTATTGAATCCTTTCTAAACCCCGCTCACTTAGAAAATAGACTCGTTTATCTCCAACAATTTGAGTTTCCATGTATCCTTTTGAGATGAGCTTATCTAAAATGTCTTCCAATTCTTGTTTTTTAAAAGGATCTTTTCCCATAGGAACTCTGCTCTGATTGGCAATGATTGCAATCCTAGGTAAAAACATACGCTTGCTTACCGAGAAACATTCCATTATTGTCATCTCATCGTTGCTTAATTTCTCAAAACTATCATGGGGTATGATCTTTTCTTTAAGATCTTTGGCAATCTTAAGGGATTCGGGATCAAGCGCTCGTTTTTTCGTCTCAACATGCGTGAGTTTCACTTTATCCCTTGCTACTTCTTTTTTTTTCTCCGGAGGGACTCCTTGATCTCTAGAATCATGCTCATTTTCATTCATAATATTAAAATAAAATAAACATCTTAATAAGTTTATAGAAAATCTCCTCAACAAAATGAAAGATATCTTAGAATTATCTTCGGGGGAAAAAATTCGGTTTAGGCATATTAAGAAAGCAGATCTAGATGCCGTATGGAGGAATTTTAATGAGGTAGTAAAAGAGGATATTTATCCCGTTTTCTCTCCCGTAGAAACCCAGTACGAAAAAGAATCTTGGTATGATAATCTGAAAAGAGAAAAAAACTTGTGTATCGTTGCTGATAATCTTAATTTAGAACACCCGTTCAATGTAATTGGACAATGTGAGATTTCTAATATCGAGTGGGACGCCAGTAGACATGTAGGCTCCTTAGGGATTATAGTTCAGCATAAATATAGAGATTTGGGCATAGGATATCGATTAATAGATATAGCTATTCGGGATGCATATAAACTCAATAATAAAAAAAAAATTATATTAAGCTGTTTTTCTAATAATGAACGAGCAATCCACTTATATAAAAAGATTGGATTTATAAAAGTAGGGCAAAGAAAAGCACAATTCAAAATTGAAGAGAATTATTACGATGAAGTGCTTATGGATTTATGTATTGAAGACTATCTAAATAAGAAAAAACATCTAAATCTTGAAAGCAAATAGACTATTAAAATGGTTTTTCAATTTTTTTTCGATACCATTTGTAAGATTGGGAAGTAAGAGAATTATCAGTTAATGAAAGATAATGCATATTATTTAAAACATTCCTCTCCCTAAATCCAACTTTTTGTATTTTATTATGGCTAAGAAAAAGTCCGACAAGTTTGGATAAAGAAATAATGCCTTTAAGATGAGTTATTTCGTTATTATTTAAATAGAGTTCTTTTAAGTTTTGTAATGGTTTCAATCCTTCAATTGTATGAATATGATTAGAACTGAGTATTAGAGTAATTAATTTGTTCAAATTTCTAAAACCACACACCTTTTCTATTTTATTAAATGAAAGATCCAATTTCTTTAGTTCTGATAAGGGATGAAGATTACATATTTGATGGATTAAATTATGAGCTAGTGATAAAACTGCTAAATTCGATAAGGAATCCAGATTCTCAATAATATGAATACAATTATGCGATAAATTCAATTTATTGAGATTTTTTAGTTTGTCCAGATTCTCGATTTTTTTTATTTGATTATGGGAGAGGTCTAAAAATTTTAAATTTTTTAGATGATTAAGATGTGATATTTGGGAAATCTTATTATGCTTCAAAGATAATTTTTCTAAATTAGCAAGCCTATGAAATTCTGTAATCTCGTTTATGCTCTTTAATTCTGCAGCTTCGCAATCCAGAGAGTTGATTCTTTGGTGTTTGAATCCAACCTTATAACCGCAGCAATTGCTATAATAGTAATAAAGCAAATAATCAATTGTTCCGTCTATAATATCCCGAGAATACCATCCACTGAAGTGCTCGGTAATATTACCATTTTTGGTATGTTGGGAGCCTTGATGATTAGGAGATGTTGCGGGTATCAAATTTTTGAGATATTCTGATAAAAAAATCCGGGTATTGATATTGGGTATAAGATTTAAAGCCTCAAGGGCGAATATCTTCTTTTGAATTGATTCACTCCTTTTTAGTACATAAGAAAGAAGATTAATAAACGAATCCTCATAATGGGTGTATTTCCTTAAAATGTATCCTGATTGTAAGGCAAGATCGATGTTTTCATCAGAAAGGAATAATCCCTCAAGAAAATTGTATTGTGTTCCATGGTCAATCTCTCCTAAATATTGTAGGGCTGTTTTTCTCATTACTGGATTATTAGAATGATTAATCCATTCTTTTAACAACTCTACACATTCATTTAACCCATACTCGTTACAATGATTTCTAAGGGAGAGGGGATCTATCATAATTTTAAATAATTTGTCATTATATTTCTACTTTTAATTAAAATGGAGAGAGCTTTTAAATCTATTAGAAATTTTAGAAAAATCTAAAGGAACCCATTAATATACATCTAAAATATACATCTAAATCTGTGATCTACGGTTTGCTCCGTGCTGGAGCCTCCTCGTTTCTTGAGATGCTTCCGTAAAAAAACCAAAGGATATTGAGTGTTCTTACAATATCTCGGGGGGCATGACATCCCGTAGTCCCTATGTTAGTATCATCATGGACGATCATGAGCGGGTTCTCGGAGATACCTCGAGAAGCCTCCGGTAAAGAAGGTTAAGGGCTTAACTCATCTATGATCTAATAGAACAACTCATCACTTAAATAGGTTAAAGTGCTATGGTGTTCTGATTTGTTTCGTTCACGAAAAAAGAGCCATCCTTTTATCTCCAGCTTAAAAGAGGGAGTTGTCTTGAGGGTCATGATAAATATAGTAAGTGCTATTTTTCTGAAGAGTAAAGAACACCATAAAAATCGACCAATTTAGAAGTTAAGAATAAATGTAATCTTTAACCCCATGTTCTTTATCCATTAATTCGGAGAGTGCAGTATCGAAATGATTTTGAGTGATCCTCTTTGCCTTTTCTCTTAAAGCCTTGATACCCGCTTCAGTCACCAAGGCTTTAATTTGAGCGCCGCTAAAACCCTCCGTTTTACGTGCTAGTTCTGTAAATTTAACATTGTCAAGATTCATTTTTCGGGAATGAATTTTGAGGATCATCTCTCGGGCTGCCTGCTCGGGTAAGCTAAAACGAATAATCCTATCAAATCTTCCGGGACGTAATATGGCAGGATCTAAGACATCCTCTCTGTTAGTTGCAGCAATAAAAATAATATCATCATATTTCGCAAAGCCATCTAATTCAGAAAGGAGCTGCATAAATGTGCGTTGAACTTCTCGGTCTCCTTTATAGACTTCACTCGTTCTTTTAATAGCAATAGCATCTATTTCATCAATAAAAATAATGGCGGGAGTATTTTCTTTGGCTAGAGTAAAGACTTCTCGTACCATTCTTGAGCCCTCTCCGATGAATTTTTGCACTAAATCAGAACCAACCAGATGAATGAAGCGGGCATTTGTAGAATTCGCAATTGCTTTAGCAAGTAGAGTCTTACCCGTGCCAGGTGGTCCCGAAAGTAAGGCACCGCTTGGCGGTTCTATTCCCAACTCTTTAAATAACTCGGGATGCAATAAGGGTAGTTCTACAACTTCACGAATGGCTTGTATCTGAGCATCCAGTCCGCCAATATCTTGAAAAGTCGCATCGGGAGACTCTATTAGTTCCATTCCTGCTACGTGTCCCCGAATTTTACGGGAAAGGATTTCTAAAATCTGTAAATTATTAGGATGAAGGGTGACTTGATCTCCCGCTTGTGGGTCTAACGCTTTATTGGGAGGAAGAACCACCCTGTTTCCGGGAGCGTGAGTAACGATTAGTCTCCCGTCATTTAACACCCGTTCCACCGAACCGATGCGTAAGGGCTTTTCCTTCATATTATTAATAATTTCCTTAAATGAGCTTAATTCTCTTCGAAGCTGTTGATTCTCCTTGATTAAATTACCAACTTTCTTTTTCAGATCTCTAACATCTGTTTCGGTCATCCTATTCACTAAAGATATATAAATTATGCCAAAAATATTTATCTATTTTGTGTTAAAATCGCATTTTTCCCATTGCGGCAAAACAATCTTGTGTATAAAGATATAAATTGAGCTCACTCATATTTATTTCTTTGAATTATAACATAAAAGCTCAAGAATATTTTTTATAAAATATCCCAATTTAACTTTAATAGCATGATTTGGTCCCAATACGCTTCGAAATCCTTTCTTCTCTGATTATAATATAAATATGGTGTTGCTGCAAGGGTTTTTGAATTTTATGGAAAGGTTTAAAATCATATCCAAAGATAGTTTATAGACCAATTTTACTTTGAAGTACCCCTCCTTAAACGGTGTGGATTCGTACTTCACAGAAAAGTGCGTATTGTAGCGCATACCTCTTGTATTATCTCCAGACGCTTTCAAATCCCCATCCCAGAGCGCCTATGATAGAATGAGGAATATGTAATGCGGTTCTAAGCTCTCCTCATTATCGATGGTAACAGCGCCTTGCTTTAAAAAGCGATGATCTGGGGTGAGTTAGTATAATAGTGAGGAGGTGATTCATCACAACTCTTAAGTAAAGATGCTTTCTCACCTACTAATAGTAAAGTTCACCTGCGCTTTGTAGTAAGCGCATCAAGGATTTTTTTACAATTGAAGTTCTATCAATGAAGTATTGAAGATATCAATATTGAAAATCATTCATCAAACGGAATATTGAACAGGTAAATAAGGACTTTCTTAAGTATTTGCGAAAGCAATTCGAAAAGGAGTAATGAGAGCTTTTTAGATAACTTATAACTGAAAAAGTTATAGAAAGATTATTTCTAATAACCTTGACAAAACTTACATAACGATTATGATTTTTAAAATAAGGGTTTGTTCAAAAATAACTTTCCATTAGTTTTTTAAGAAGGTATTTCTTAAAGCTTTTGCAGTGGAAATTTCATC
>SHMU01000092.1 GCA_008080765.1 Promethearchaeota archaeon
TTTCATCCGTCTTCTCAACTCTGTTCCGCATGTGGTGAGAAAACCAATCACCTCACACTGGACATGAGAGAGTGGACGTGTTCCCATTGCGAAACGCATCACGACAGGGATGTAAACGCCTCCCTTAACCTTCTGTACCAAGGGCTTCTCGCGTTAGTGTCCGAGAACCCGCTCATGATCATCCATGATGATACCCCTACCGTAGGGACTACGAGAAGTCACGCCTTTGGAGAGGAAGTAAGACCCATCAGTATTCTCACGAATCTGTATCGGCACACCTCGAGGAACAAGAAACTTCGTCTTGCGAAAGATGAATCTCCACCATTTATGGTGGAGTAGTTCAATGAAGCACTCAAGGATTTAAAAGGTGTTGCGTTCCTATTTTTAGTCTCTGCTCTGATAGGTGCTCTTGGAACCGTTATAGGATATGCCACAGCCTTAAAATATATCATTCCTGGCATCCATTTTATTTTTTATGCTATTGGTTCTTGTGTACAAGCAATTGCGTTTTATATTCGACCGGAATTAGGATATTTTTTGCCCTTTAGGGCGATTAGATTAACTATTATTCATACTGAAGGAGGGATCCCGCTTTATAATTACAACTGGAGCGATTATGAAATCGGAGAATCATTATTTTCGAGTATGATACAAGGAATTAGTTTAGTTCTAAAGGAATCAGTGAAAGGCGGTGATATTCAAGAAATTCATATGCGAAAGGCAGTACTCCTCTTAAAGAAAAGCTTTGATTATCCCGTGGTATGCGTTTTAGTTTCTACAAAAGCATCAAAGTGTCTTGAAGATACCCTAACAGCATTTTCAACTAAATTTTTCCAGCAATATTCCCCATTTTTTTCAGATCCAAGTGATATTGATCCTTACCAAAATACAACCGAACTTATTGAGGAATTCTTTCCATTCATTCCATCCTACGAAGAAACCTAAATGTTCTTATTTTTCTTTATTTTTTTCAATTTTCTCCTTTTGAATATTACAAAATGATCTAAGAAAGATGATAAAAGAAAAAAAATAAATATCGAATAAAAATAAAGAATGAGTTTATATGGGTGGTTTCTTTGTTTGCCAAGGTGCGATTTCCTCGAATGCTTTAGATGCTTGTAGAACCGTTTTTTCGTCATATCTCCTCCCTACAATTTGCATTCCAATGGGAAGACCGCTTTTAGTCCAACCCGAAGGAATAGAGGCTGCCGGTAACCCCGTCATATTAAATGGATAGGTAAAGGTCATCCAGCTGGACACATTAAGTGTTTTCCCCTCAACGGTGGGAAAGACCGTTCCCGTATCCAACCACTCCGGCTTAAAAGCAGGACAAGGTAAAGTGGGAGTAACTAATAAGTCATATGTCTTGAAATATTCGTACATTGTTTCCTCCGTTTTTTTGCTAATTTCTTTCGCTTTTCCGATGCTGAGAACATCACAGTCTAGACCAAATCGTATTTCAGCAATCAAATCCGGCGAGAGATCTTTAACTTGTTTTTCATAAGGCTTCTTTAAATCATATGCATAGCCCGTGCACACTAAAGTTTTAAATGCTAAATCGGGATTTCTGATTTTCAATTTTGCCTCTTCAACGTGCCAATTAAACTTTTCGAATTTTTGAACACTATTAATGACATTTTCTTTAATTTCCTCTGCGAGGATTTTACCGAAGCCAAGACTCATAGAATATCCAATTGTCAACTTTTTAGGAAGATTGTTTAAGACATCAACATAATCGATGCCGTCATCGGGTAAAGAATTTTTATCCGCAGAATAATATCCTTTCATCACATTAAGCATCAAAGCAGCATCCTTCACATACCGTACCATTGGTCCATAATGATTGAGATCCATGAATGCAATTCCTATTCTTGGATAACTTGGAATACGTCCATAGGTGGGCTTTAATCCATAAATTCCACAGCAGCTGCTGGGAATTCTAATCGATCCACCACCATCTGAACCTAAGGCCAAGGGTCCCAAACCACTTGCTACTGCAGAGGCAGCACCCCCGCTGGAACCTCCCGAATTTTTCTCTAAGTCCCATGGATTTTTTGTTTCACCAAAAATCTTGTTCTTTGTAAGAGCTATATGACCGAACTCGGGCGTATTTGTCTTTCCCAGAACCACACATCCCGCATCTTTCAATCTTCCAACAGCTATATCATCTTGTTCAGGAACAAAATGTTCATATAGTTTCGAACCATAGGTCGTTTTAACTCCTTTTGTCTGCATTAAATCCTTAATTGAGGCGGGTATTCCATGTAATAAACCTAGAGAGTCTCCTTTTTTGACCATTAAATCCGCCTTCCTTGCCATTTGTCGTGCTAAATCGAAAGTGGGTGTACAATAGGCATTTACTTTTGGATTCATCGCTTTAATGCGTTCAATTATAATTTCCGTTATCTCTTGCGAAGATAATTCTTGCGAAATAATTTTTTTTCGCATTTCATACGCCGAAAGATAACATATTTCTTCTTTCTTCATATCTGATCACTTCATATATTATTCAACTAAACTTTGATTGTTCGAATCAAATAAAAGTATTAACAATTTACATTGAGTTTTTTTACTATAAATTATTTGTCTTCTTTTTCAAATTAGATACATATATTTATGATTTCAAATTCTAGAAAATGATATTTTTATTATATTAACAAGGGAAATGGTATTATTATGAAGTACATAAAATTGTTTACGCCTCTCAGAATTGGTAATTTGGAATTACCAAATCGGATTGTAATGCCAGCGATGCATTTAAACCTTGCGGATAATCAATACGCCAGCCAAGAGTTAGCAGACTTTTATATTGAACGGGCAAAGGGCGGAGCAGGTTTTTTAATTGTCGGAGGGTGTGCTGTGGATAATTATGGGCAAGGAGGTCCGTTTATGATCTCCTTAGAAGATGACAAATACATTTCAAAATTGCAAGATTTTACCCGTCAAGTTCATCAAGCATCGGCAGATGTGAAAGTGTGTGCCCAATTATATCACTCGGGAGGATATTCATTTCCGGAGATAATTGGAGAGAGACCAATTTCCTCCTCTGAAAGATATAGTAGATTTAGCAAAGCAACCTCAAAAGCTATGTCTATTGAAGAAATAAAGCGAGAACAAACGGCCTTTGCTGAAGCGGCACTTCGAGCTAAAGAATCTGGATTTGATGCGGTCGAAATATGTGGATCTGCCGGCTATTTGATGGATCAATTTCTTTCTCCCTTGGTAAATAGACGCACTGATGAATATGGGGGTTCATTAGAAAACCGATTACGATTTCCCGTAGAGACAATTAAATTAATAAAATCTTACGTAGGGAATGACTATATTGTGGGGATGCGTATGGCAGGAGAAGATTTTATGGGACCCAAAAGCGTTACCTACAATGAAAAACCTCCTATTGCCCGTGCCTACGAGAAGGCAGGGATTGATTTTATCGATGTGACGGGAGGTTGGCACGAAGCACGGGTTCCGCAACTGATCATGAACGTTCCACCGGGGTGTTATACTTATTTAGCAGAAAACATTAAAAACGTAGTATCTGTTCCAGTGTTTGCCTCAAATCGGCTTCAAAATCCCGAACTCGCAGAAAAGACGTTACAAGCAGATAAAGCAGATTGCGTATGCATTGGTCGCGGTCTGATTTCAGACCCCTATCTTCCTAATAAAATAAGGGAGGGAGAGTTGCATGATATAATGCGCTGTGTGTCGTGTAATCAAGGTTGTTTCGATAGTGTGTTTTACTTAAAAGCCATCACATGCTTGCGAAATGCGAGAGCTGCCAATGAAAGAAAGACAAAATTAAACCCGTTAAAGGAAAAAAAGAAAGTGATGATTATTGGAGCCGGTCCTTCGGGATTGGAAGCGGCGCGAGTGGCGGCAATTAGAGGTCATGAAGTCCATCTTTTTGAAAAAGAAGATAAAATCGGCGGACTTTTGGAAATAATTTCTACTCCACCCGGAAGGGAAGACTTTAAAAAAATGATAGAAGATTATGATTATTGGATTCATAAGTACGGTATAAATTTGATTCTTAATAAAGAAGTATCCCTTAAGGATGTCGAAGATTTTAATCCGGATGTTGCCTTTCTTGCCACTGGCGCACGCCCCATAGTACCTCCTATAAAGGGTATTGATGGTTCGAATGTTTATTGGGCAAATGATGCGCTAGCTGGAACGGTTCCAATTGGATATAATAATGTAATAATTGGTGGGGGTGCTACAGGTATAGAATTAGCGCTTTATCTTGCGGAATATGGAGCCATGAGCCCCTATGCATTCAAATTTCTTACCTTTTATCGACAATATCATGGTTTGACGATTGAATCCGCTTTAGAGATGCTGTATAGGGGCAATAAAAAAGTCACGGTATTAGAGATGCTCCCCAAAGCGGGGCAAAGTCTAGGTAAATCAACAAAATGGGCTCTACTTGATAAATGTGATATGTTAGGAGTGAACATTTTAACTAGTGTTCGAGTGACAGAAATCGATGAGAGTTCCGTTCAATATAATGATGGCGAAGGAAATCCCCATATTATAGATAATGTCGATGCGGTATATTATGCAACAGGTGTAAAACCTAATAATGAGCTTTATAAGAAGATTCGCTCTTTAGGAATTGAGGTTCATAAAATTGGAGATGCAAAAAAACCGCAAACCGCAGTGGAAGCTGTAGCCAGAGGTTATAAAATCGCCAATAAAATATAATTAATAATTGGGATTTTCTCATTTTCATTTTTTCTTCATTTCATCATAATTGACCAAATTTTACTTTTCTGATATTGCATTGCTTCTTCTAACTAGAGACTCTATTTTCATCTAAAATATTACTGAGAAATTAAAAATAGTATTTTTTATTAGAAATCTTCAATTTATTCACTCATAATAGAGGATGTAAATTATGAGTGAAACAGAAAAAGAACGGAAATATTGGCAAACAAAATTAGAAGATGGAATCTTCTGGCTCTTGCTGAATCGACCCGACAAGAAGAATGCTTTCAGCAATACAGTAGGCGAAGAATTATATGATATTTTGGAGAATGATGTAGAAGGAAATTTAGATGAAGTAAGAGTTGTGATTTATGGCACGACTCAAGATGAAATGTTCTGTTCGGGTGCTGATCTTGCATGGTTCAACACGCTTAATGAACAGACCGCACGACAAGCATCTATCAATTCCCAGCTGGTTTTTGAGAAGTTTGAAAACTTACCCGTACCCGTAATTGCCGCTATTAAAGGTTTAAATTTAACTGCAGGATTTGAATTGATGTTATGTGCTGATATTATTATTGCCGCTGA
Organism: Promethearchaeota archaeon; assembly: GCA_008080765.1. Taxonomy (GTDB): domain Archaea; phylum Asgardarchaeota; class Lokiarchaeia; order Sigyniarchaeales; family SOKP01; genus TEKIR-8. The sequence continues at coordinate 5,296 of SHMU01000092.1, forward strand.
TAATGCACGATTTGGGCAGATAGAGACAAAATATGGCTTAACTCCGTGTGGCGGTGGTACTCAAAGATTAATTCGATTAGTGGGACCCTTGAAAGCGAAAGAATTGATATATACTGCTCGAATATTTGATGTCCAAGAAGCAAAAGAGATAGGACTTGTTAATCATGTAGTACCCCTTGCGAAACTGGATGAGAAGGTAAAAGAAATAGCTAATAGAATGGTAAAGAATTCGGGAAGAGCCATTAAATTGGCTAAACGATTAATCCAAATGGGCACCTATGTAAGTCAACAAGGATTTCAAGCGGAAGGTGATGCATTTGCAGATGATTTTGCAAGCAAAGAACCCTTCAAAATTTTCATGGAATTTTTTAAAGCTACACGAGCAAAAAAACGACAAGCAAAGAAAGAGAACAAATAGATTTAATCATAATGTCATTTTTTTATTTTTCTCTTAAAAGAATCTTATTTTACATAATATTTAATGTTAATATATATTAAAATTACCTAAACTCCTAAAGTATGAAATTCTTTAAACTTTTTTCTGACTTAAAAATAAGAAATCTTCAATTAAATAACCGTATAATAATGCCTGCAATGCATTTGACATTAGCAGATAAGGGTTTTATCTCGGACGATTTGATCGATTTTTATGTTGAGCGTGCCCGTGGGGGAGCAGGAATGATTATTCTCGGTGGTTGTTTTGTAAGTGAATATGGGCAAGGTTCAATTTCTTTTGTAGACATTAGTAATGATACATTCATTCCGGGGTTAATAAAATTTACCGAAGCCGTTCATGATGAAAATGAAGAGGTAAAAGTATGTTGTCAATTGTATCATGCGGGAGCATATGCATACCCTCAGATAATTGGAAAAACACCAATTGCACCATCTGCGGTATATAGTAAATTAAGTAGAACAACCCCCAAAGAAATGACCTTAGAAGATATCGACCGCGAGCAACAAGCTTTTGCTGATGCCTCAATCCGAGCCAAAAAGGCAGGTTTCGATGCTATAGAGATATGCGCTAGTGCGGGCTATTTATTTGCGCAATTTTTATCTCCCAAAACTAATATAAGAGAAGATGAATACGGAGGCTCCCTAGAAAATCGATTGCGGTTTCCCTTAGAGACGTTATCACGTATGAGAGAGGCAGTAGGAAATTATGTAATCGGATATAGGATGTCAGGAGATGATTTTGTACCCGGAAGTAATACCTATAAAGACACTCCAGTAATTGCCAAGCATATATCGAGAAATTTGGACTATTTCAATATTACTGGCGGGTGGCATGAAACTAAAATTCCCCAAATCACAATGGATGTGCCCGAAGGGTGCTATGCCTATTTAGCAGAAAATATAAAGAAGAGCGTAACTCTTCCTGTATTTGCTTCTAATCGTATTAATGATCCGATACTTGCAGAAGAAATTCTTATGGCAAACAAAGCTGATGCAATTTGTATGGGAAGAGCTTTAATTGCAGATCCTTACTTACCCCAGAAAGCTAAACAAGGAAAATTGCATTCAATTATTCATTGTGTTGCGTGTAATCAAGGGTGTCTTGATAGAATGTTCAAATTAAAATCAACTATTTGCTTACGCAATCCAAGAGCAGGAAATGAAGCAAAAAGAAGTATAAATCCCCTAGAAGAGAAAAAAAAAGTAATGATTGTCGGTTCTGGTCCTTCGGGATTAGAAGCAGCCCGAATAGCCGCAAAAAGGGGTCATGAAATCCATCTTTTTGAGAAAGAAGATAAAATCGGAGGTCTCATTAACCTAATCTGGATACCCCCCGGAAGACATGAATTTAAGCGCATGATTGAAGATTATCAATATTGGATTCAAAAATTAAACATCAAGCTCTATCTTAACACAGAAGTTACGCTCAATATGGTAAAAGAATATGAGCCAGATGTAGTATTATTGGCAACGGGCTCTTTACCTATAAAACCACCTATAAAAGGTATCGATAAAAGCCATGTCTACTGGGCAAATGATGTGTTCCTGAAAGAAGCACCTCTCGGCGAAAATAATGTTATCATTGGTGGAGGTGCAACAGGTATTGAATTAGCCCTTTATCTTGCGGAATACGGTGCTTTAGAACCTGAAACATTTAAATTTCTTACATTCTATAATGCAATTGAGCAAGAAGATGCCTTTCAAAAGCTTTATAAAGGAAATAAACGCGTGACCATCTTAGAGAGACTTCCTAAATTTGGAAGCAGCTTAGGCCAGACAACAAAATGGATTCTTCTGGACAAATGTGATAAATTAGGAGTAAAAGAAATTGCAAATGTAAGTGTAACTGAGATTGGCAATGATTTTGTTGCTTATAAAGATTCTGAGAATAATCAGCATTTAATCAATGGGGTTGATGCTGTATATTATGCCACCGGCATAAAGCCCAATGATACTCTTTATAAACCCATCAAGGAGTTGGGAATCTCTGTAGAAAAGATTGGCTCCGCTTATAAGCCAGAAACCGCGCTAGAAGCAATAAAACGGGGTTATAAAGTAGGTAACAGAATATAGAAAAGTGGAATTTTTATTTTATATAAAAATAAAGCAGATTTTTTTTATATCATAATAGAATTTTAGATCATAACAAATGGTCATTTTTGTTTTAATTTAAACACTTAATAAATACATAATACTAATGGCGGGGATTTTTATTCCTTCTGATCTCGAAAATTTTGAGGAACGATTTATTCAGATAAATGGAATTAAGCTTCATACGGTAATTACTGGAAAAGGAGATCCTGTTATTTTACTTCACGGATTTCCCGATTTTTGGTTTGGGTGGAAAAAAATAATGGTGAAGTTAAAAGATGAATTTCAACTGATTGCTCCCGATTTAAAAGGATTCAATTTATCGGATAAACCTACAAATGTAAAAGAATATGGCTTGGAGTTATTAGTAGAAGATGTTAAGACTTTGGCACTCCAACTCGGTTTGCAGAAATTCAGCTTAGCCGGACACGATTGGGGTGGCGTCATTGCCTGGGCGTTTGCAGAAAAATATCCCACCCTTTTAGATAAATTAATTATTCTGAATGCTCCACATTACAAAATCTTTCAAAAAAAAATTCAAAATAACAAAACACAGAAACGAGCAAGCGGTTATATCTCCCAACTCATTAAACCGAACAGCGATCAATTACTTAAAAAAAATAATTTTCAAATGCTTCAATTTGCGGTATTTGAAAATGCTCGCAAAAAGGATGCCTTTTCGGAAGAAGACAGAGAAAAATATATGGAGGCTTGGTCTCAACCGGGAGCTTTGCAAGCTTCGGTAAATTATTACCGCGCTAATAGAAGATACGATGATTGGTCGGGTGTAATAGATAAGGTACCCACACTGGTTCTTTTTGGAATGAAAGATACCTTCATTAAACCTACAGTCCTTGAAGGCCTTTCCGAATATGTAAAAGACCTAAAAATCATAAAGGATGAAGAATCTTCTCATTGGGTAATACATGACAATCCTGATTTCGTAAGTACAAATATCCGTGACTTCTTACGAAAATAATCTTTTATGTGTTTATTATTTGAAGATGATAAATGAAAATGAGGATAAAACAACAAACTCAAAATTTTTAATGGAATAAAAAATATAATAAACTTAGAATGAAAAAAAGTAAAAAAGGGATAAGTGAAATAAATGAGCGAGGAAAATGAAGACAGTCAGGTGGACATTCGTGAGCTGTTCTTTGATATATTAGATCTCGTAAAATTTGAGCTGAAATTTTATCGCTACAAAGAATCACCAATGTTTGAGCGAATTGTAAAGACTCGAGTATTTCAAAATAAGTTACAAAAACTTAAGGACTTCATTTCAACCTATTTCGAAATTATGTACGAAAATAAGGAGAGTCCAATCAATCAAGCAGCCTTAGAAGCTCAACTAGAAAATATCGCAAGACTTACTAATTATTATAACGATTTAAGTAATTTTTATAAAGACTCAACTAAAAATTTGATTACAAAACAGAAGATCTTAGAACTTATTGAATACAGCCATATTGAAACTCTCTTCTTAATCTTCACAAATATCTTAGATTGGGAGCATTACAAAAGCAGCTTATTGTTTCCAGCAGATAAAAACAAAGAAAAATTGCTAAAAGAATTTTTAAACAAATTAGCAAGCAGTGACATAAAGGAAATTGAAGATGTGGTTGATCTGGAGATTTCTATTGACAAGTTTATTGAAGGAATCACTTCTTAAGTCTTATTTTTTATTTTCTCTGATCAAACCATAATCAACTTCCCAAAAACATTTATTAAGATGATTAACTAATTTACAATGAGGTATTTCATAATTTTTAATATCATCAACAAAATAATAAAATAATATTGAATAACATTATCACTGGAGAAAAAAATGAACGAAGTGAAAGAACGGGACTGTATTGATAAAATTCTTGATTATTACAATGAACATCAAGAAGAAGTACAATTTGATGTTGATGGCGAGAAGTGGATACACAATTCAGAGTGCTTGATGAAATTAATGAATCAATTGGATAAAAACATGGAAAATTATAATAAAATTAAGAATTGCTTAATATTATTAATCAATCTATGTTTTGACGTTGAGGATGCCGACCTTTATCAAGGAAGGGGAAAATCAGCTAAAGATCTTACGGTATCAGAGAAACAAAACTATAAAACACTGCTAAAAGAAGAAGAGAAAAAATAAAGACGTATCTATCTTAACTCTGATCATAATTATCTAGATGTGGGGATATTAGATTCAAAAAGAGAGATTTTCTAAACACCTAAGTAATAATTTTATCTAATCATTCTAACTAAAACACGGCTAACTTTTCCAATTCGTACAGTTTATAGAATTCATCAAACACCAAGTCAAGTTGTTCTAATAAATCCAGCAACTTCTTTCTGGTACTCTTGTCGCCAAAAGTATCCAATAAGATTTCTTCTAGGTTAATTTTATATTCATGGGTAAGATTAGAAATTTTTTGCAAATCATTATTACTAACCCCTGATTCATCCAGTTTTTTAATGATATCTTCCATTTGATTTTTTAGAGTAATACATGCCCACAAAGCATTTTGTGCTTTTTTAAAAAGTTTTTTTTCTCTTTCATATGCAATGGAATCTTCCTCTGATAAATCTGTTCTGATTCCTATGTCCTCGGTTCTTTCGCCTAGTAGTTGTTTTATCCTATGATATATCTCTATAGCTTTATAAACTTTTCGTATGGAACCTAAGAGATCATATTTTCGTAATAGACCCGCATCAACTATTAAATAATAAGCACTCTCGTAATAGGTTTGTATGGTTCCGAAGGTTGATTTATCTAGTTCGGCGATTTGAAGTTTAATTTGTTCTAAATCGTCCTCCAATCTCAATTTCTCGGCTGAAGAAATCTTTTTTTGCTTAAGTTCTTTGTATATCTCTTTTAGTCCAGATCTGATGGCTATAGTATGGTCTTTCAACCGTCTAGCGTTTGTTTCAACGTTAGTCACGCTTTTTTTCTCGCCTTTTTCTTCACAATGTACTAATATTGTTATAGCATCATCTAACAGGGAGAATACCTTTCCTTGGTCTTCAAAAAAATAGTATTTGCTGTCTTGAATTTTTTGTATTGCTCGGTCCATTTGAATTTCCAATTCAAATACATAATCTATTAGAGTGGTTTGTTTTCTTTCCATTAATACATAGGATTTCTCCAACATATCCTCAGAAACGGTTTTGATTGATAAAAACCATAATATCCCTGCTGGAATCCAAAAAAGAATGGAAAACAAAATCATGTTAAAAATACTACCCAAAAGAGAAATAAGAAACGAAGATAAAAGAAGTGTGAGTCCTTTTCCTACTTGCTCCGATAAATTGAAAAGTGAAGTGGCAGTTCCCTTATGTTCCGGTAAGTTTACATCGATCATGATGGCTCTTTTATTAGCGACGGGTCCAGAACTTAGTGTAGAGGCAATTAAGGCTGCAACAAAAAAATAAATATACCCCGGATAGACTTGAAAAATATCTATTATTGTCAATAGAATATAGGTCCAAATTTGTTGTGTAGGAATTAATAAAGGATAGGAAATATTTAAGTTGGTAGAATTGATTGGCTCTATGGAAATCATTGTTAAAAAACAAAAAGGAATTGTTAAAAACATGCATATGGTAGCCAATTTAGTTCGATTCTTTTTATTTCGCTTGAAAAGAACATCACCAAGGTAAGAAAGAAAGATATTTCCTAAAATATACCCCACTCCGACCATTCCAGCAAAAATGGTGGAAGTCTGGAGGCGGATTTCTTGCGGTAATTCATTAAAATAATAGAGTGACAACATTGATGTAAGAAAATATATGAGGACTGTTCCTGGAATAATAGCAAAGAATCCTTGTATGGTCAAATAGAGGTTAGTTTTTTTGTTCAAAATATCTTTTAGATCATCTTTAGAAATTCGATAACTATATTCTAAATTTAATTCACTCAATTCGGTGAGTTCTTCCTCTTTTGCCCCCCTCGAAGGGAGTTTTATAAAGAAAATAAGAAATACAACAACAATTGAAATCCCAGACATTAGAAAAAAAGGAAATCTCCACGAAAATATTGGTCCCAAAAAGGAGGAAAGACCTTGCCCGATGGCATTGGAAGCAGAACTTAAAATTGCAATCCATCCGAACCATGCTGAACGTTCTTCTGGGGGGATGGCATCCGATAAGATGGAGTATCCTATGGGCAATACGCACCCTAATCCGACTCCGCTTATTATACGAGAGATAATTATCGTGGTAAGATTCAATGAAGAACCAGTAAGGAGCATCCCTATTGTCCAAGAAAACCCTCCCGCCAGAATTAACTTCGTGCGATTGATTCTATCGGTGTAATATCCCCAAATTAGTGCAAATAGTGCAGAAACCAGAAGAAAGAGCGCATCTGGAATTGCTAATAATTCTTCGGGCACTCCCAACTCTATCTTAATAGCCCCATAAGCGGGGATGAGCATATATGCACAAGTAATCGAGATAAAAAGAAGGACACACACTATAATGATGGGTATTAAGTCCCTCTTACTTATTCTTGTAAACGGAATGTTGTCCCCTCCACTGCAAATTTATTAGAAATATATTTAATCATTATATTGTATAAAGATGATCAAAATTTTTATAATTAAATCTTTTTAAACCATTCATAATCGAGATTTTCAATTATTTTTTGTTTATAGAACAAATAAGAAAAAATATTTAAGAAAAAAATTAAAACCTTTCTGAAACGGAGATAGGCTCATTTTTTATTTAGCAAATCTTTACTTGAATATTTGGATTAAAAGTGAGAATTTTTGCATACTAATCAACTCATGCAACAAATAGAAAACCGCTTATTAGAAATATGGGTAAGAATGTTATGGATAGTGTATTAATAGTTGTTATAATAATATTCATACTTGGTCCCGCGGCGTCTTTTAGAGGGTCTCCAACTGTATCTCCAATAATTGCTGCCTTATGAGCGGCACTATTATTTCCTCCATGTAATCCATTCTCAATGCCCTTTTTTGCATTATCAAAAACCGCGCCACTTACACTCATAAATATGCCAAATAAAAGACAACCTATAAGATTCCCAATTAATAAAGCGCCTGTTACAATTGGACCAAATAAGATACCTATAATAATAACTATTATAATAACGGTAAAAACGGGTTTCACCATATATCTAAGAGCATTTCTTGCTGACAACTTAATGCAATGTTCATAATTAGGTACAGCTCGTCCTTCTATTAATCCAGGAATAGTTTTAAACTGGTTTCGTACCTCTGCAACCATATCTTGAGCTCCTTTTTGTACCGCAGACAAAATAAATGCCGAAAAAATAACTGGTAATAGTACTCCTATAAATAACCCCCCAATAATTAATGGATTGTGAAGAACTATAAAATCAAAAATATTAACCAACTGATTCCTTGGAATTATTGTATTGAAATCAGTAGCCAAAGTCGATGTTGATGTTAAAAAAGTTAAGAACATTACGATACTACTAAACCCCCCGCAGACTAATGCAAATCCTTTTGCAACTGCTTTCGTGGTATTGCCTACCGCATCAAGCTTATCTAAATTTTGCCGCAAGTCCTTTGGAGTTCTATCTTTTTCTTCGCCCATCTGTGCAATACCTGCTGCATTATCCAGAATAGGACCAAAAGTATCAAAACTTAGGATGGTGCTGATAATGGTATCAGAAGAAACTGAAGCCATATTAACACCCCAAATTCCGAAATTTAAGATAAAGATTTTGGGGTTTATAGGAGACCCTAACATACTTATTGGGAAGACTCCTAAGGTATCCAAGATAATACTTCCAAAAATTGTACCGAAAATAAATGCTCCACTAAAACCCAATATAAATACCATAATTGGACCTGCAGAAGAACTGAAGCCAGTAGAAAGCCCTGAAATGATATTTAGGGAAGGACTGTCTTCGCTAGCTCTCGCTACTTTTCGAGTTGGCCTATGTTCTATACTTGTATAATAGACGGTTAAGATTATGGTGATAAATACGGCAATGAGCCCTAATAAACTAGCTAAAAATAGAAAAATACCTGCAAGTCCAAATAATAACAAGTTAAATACAAATAAAATCAGAATATTTAGACCTGTAGCCGAGATAAATACTCTCCAAATACTTCTTGAGGTGTTTTCAAAATTAATCTTTAAAAAAGGTACGGTAAAAAACAAGGATAACATTCCCAATGAGATAAGAGTGATATCAGTAATAATAAAGATGGGATCGCCTAAAAATAAAAATAACCCTAACCCTAGTATCATACCTCCGATTACATCTGATGATGCGCTCTCAAATAAATCTGCACCTCTTCCCGCGCAATCACCCACATTATCTCCCACTAAATCAGCTATAACTGCGGGATTTCGTGGATCATCCTCTTTAATGTTATATTCGTATTTTCCAACGAGGTCTGCTCCTATATCTGCGGATTTTGTATAAATTCCACCACCCACTTGAGCGAGTAAACTCATAATACTAGCCCCAAAGCTATAACCAACCATTAAATAAATATTAGCTCCTGTAAATAAGAAAATTAACCATATACCGATAACAAAAAGAGAAATATTTAAAATCCCCGTGATCATACCTCCATAATAAGCTAGTTTAAACCCCTCATTAGGGTCATCTATTGATGCTTCAAGTACAAGAATATTTGTTTTTGTAGCAGAAATCATTCCGATATACCCGGCGACCATTGAACTAAATGCGCCAAGCAGAAAGATCACTCCTGTTATAATTAAACTTAATAAGGGGATATTTAAAAATTCAAGACCTGTCAGCCCTACTGGAATAAATAAAATTGTAAGGATTATTGAAAGCATTTTCGCCTGTTTTTGTAAATATATGCGCGCTCCATCTCTTATATATCGAGAAATCTCCCTCATATGCTTAGTCTTATTTTCCAAATTCTTAATTTTTCGAAAAATTAAATACAGTGTTATAGCACAACATAGCATTACAATAGGAATCAAAATGAACATACATATGAAAAACCCTAAATTATCACTATAATTTTCAAGAGTTTGTCTTAATAATTCAATAGAAGGCAATTTTAAGAACATAATAAATCAACATTTCATTATATTAATAATTAAATTTACTTAAATAAACTTAGAATTAGTTTTTAGTTAATATATTCAAATATATTCTAATTTGGAATAGAAAATTAAAATAAAAATAAAATCTTTTTGATTTCCCAGTTGTTTTTCGATTTTACACAAATTTATAAGTTTTTTAAGGGCTGCATTTAACTAATTGCGAAAGAAGTCCCCTCCATTCATGGAGGGGATGAATTTCGCAGAGCATCTCCATGGTTTATTGTGTGGGTGAGATCTTCCGCATTATACATCACTAAATTAACGGACCCCCTCCTTTTAAATACCTCGCATACTATACACTAGTATAGAAAGAGACCCTCGCAAGGAGAAGAGAACGTGCAATTAACCCAAAAAATTCGCATTTATCCCACAG
>SHMU01000093.1 GCA_008080765.1 Promethearchaeota archaeon
CTGTGCCGTCTTACAAAACTTCATTAGAACTCAACCTTATAATGATAATGATAACGCACGTATTTAAATCTTGTCACTTAATACTATCTAACGGCACTTCCTCCCCGCCCTAAAGGACGGGGCTTCCGTGCCGATCTTATGTGAAATTTCCTATAGTTGTATCGTAAGTTGTTGGGTCCTCACTATCTTGCCAATATATTGATCCATTGGGATAATAGATTGTTACATTTAAAATTGAATCTAATAATGAATTTGAATCATTGATTTGTGCATTTATTTGAAAAATATCCGCCACATAATAATTTATATCGCTCTGGAACGCTGTTCCATTCCATTTTTGGACATTCATTGAATCAATGTAATTCTGACTAATCGCTTCAAATTCCCATAAACCTCCCTCCAATACCCCTATAGGGATATTTAGAATCGTTGTCTCTGAACCCGATCCCAAATTATTAATGCGATCATCGTCATAACTATCATAAATATGGACAAATGTCCAATCTAAAGGTTTAGAAATATCTGCCCTACTTTCAGAATATCCATAAGGAATATTAAAATCTATATTTGTATGCCATGTAATACCCGATCCAGTAGTACATTTACTCCCTAGCTGGGAATTAAAGGTGCTATTAAAAACCTTTAAAAGACTGCTCGTTAACGTAACATTATATATTTCAAAATCTCCGCTATAACTCGCATTTTTAGATAATGTAATGACAATTTCTTGAGTTTCCGAACTTTGTCGTTCTGTATTTATAATCGTTTTTCCATTTCCTGACCCTGTAGTTTGATAAGGATATGTAGCATCTAAATCATGATCATATGCCTCAATTATGTATGAATCCTCTATTCCAGTCCAAATCTCGGTTTCAACATTATCTATTCTAAGATATTGATCATGGTCTGGAGTACCTCCCTCATCAATTACAATTCCTGCTCTAAATACCACCGTTGCAGGTAAGTCTTGTCCTTCTTGATTTGGATTATAAATCAAATTCAATTGGGTCCATGTATTTTGTTCTAATTCTGATGCTTTAATTGTTAGATTTTTTTCCACTCCATCTACAATTACCGCCATATATGCACTCATCTTGTTATTAAAAGAGGAATCAGCATCTCGATAATAATAATCAAGTGAATAGAGTAACAACTTATTTTTAGCAAACTCTCCCCCTAAAGATACATATTGTTCATAATATCCATAGTCGCTAGCAGTCTGCGGTTGGTTCTTAATTAATATTTCTCCATAACCATTCTGAGAATTATATTCATCTATAAATTTATTTGCATCACTTTCTTGAAAACTCCAAGGGGTTAATTCTGTAGAGAATCTTCCATTTTCAACATAATCATCCTTTTTAGAAATGCCCTCATAATAAATAGAGATGTTTTTTGAAATCCAATTCTTTGCCAAAGTAAAACTAATATTTTGTGGCAGAATTTGGGGATTATAAAATTTTGAAACTCTCGCATGTTGGGAAATGTTGAGAGGCTTTCCATTGGGTATTCCTTCAGAGGGAGATGAATCACTAATGAGATTGTCAAGAGGTATATCAAATCCAAAAGGAAAAGTCTTCTCTTGTTGATTTTTACCTTGATTATAATTACAAATATTAATTGAAATAATAGACACTGTAAGAATAAAAACTAATAGAATCAAAACTACTCTTGGTTTTCTTTTCAACTTTATAACCTAACCCAATGATTTCATAAATAACTATTTCTAAGAGATAGGTGCATAAAGAAATACTTTTAATATAATATTATATCTTATAAGTTATTGAAGTATAAAAAAATCCAAAAAAATTCTTTAAATGGCATCAAAAATACAATCTGCGTTATTCATCATAAAATTATTCCTTGAATAAATGTACCAAGAAAGAAGAAGGATATAATTCATTTTAGGTTCTTTCCTTTAAAAACAAAATTATCCCTTTAATTATATTTATATAAAAACATCTTCAAAAAAGATATGTGTTTGGACTTCTTATTCATTAGAAAATCTAAAAGTCTCACATTCTTTAGGATACATTCAATCTCAAAAATTTCTCTTGATAAAAATTTTGATACTAAAGAAGAGTAAATGAAAGATTTTCCATAAATAGAATGTTTAAAATCATTATAATTGTAGGATTATTTATAGTCCAGATTTTAATTGTTAAATAAGGAATATTATTAAAATATTGATATATTAAATTTATTATATAATAAATCTTAATTGCTATAGTATTAGATAAAAAAGGTAGTAATGAGCTAAGTATGTCGAATTTTAAGTTAAAATTAGAAAATAGTCGGATTTTGAAAGGAATTGTAGAAACATTATCAAGTATTATTGATGAGACAGAATTCAAAGTAACTCCCGATGAATTTACGATTACAGCGATGGATCCCAGTAGAATATGTTTGTTAAAATTATCAATAAAAAAAGAAGATTTTGATGAATACGAATGCAATGATGAAACAAAAGTGGGGCTCAATTTAGATGATTTAGACAAAATATTAAAGAGAAGTTCTACTGATGATTCAATTCAAATTGATTTTAATGAAGGGGATAATAAAATTAAAATAATTATGCAACGGAGCGGGATGAGTCGAACAAGAACTTTCAGTTTAACGCTTCTAGATATTGATATTGAAGAAATCCCTATGGAAAATCTATTAGAAATTGAATATCCCTCAAAATGGGTTATTGATACGGAATTCTTGGTGGAAGCCATCAAAGATGCAGAAATTTATTCCGAGATCTTAAATATCAAGGCAGAAGAGGAAAAGGGGTTAACATTTAGTTCTTCGGGACAAATCGGTGAAATGGTCTACAATCTAGGGCTTGAGGATTTAATTGAAACTCAAATTACTGATAAAAATACAGGTGCCTATAGTTTGACATTTCTAAAAGCAATCTTAAAAATAGCATCAATAACCGAAAAGTTGGAAATCTCTCTGAAAACGGATCATCCTCTCAAAATGATTTATAATTTACTGGAAGGAGGGGAATTAAGCTATTTCTTGGCACCACGAGTGGAAGAGTCAGAATTTGAGGATGATGATATGGACGAATTTTGAAAGCTCTAATGTTTAAATCCCCTTTGATTAAAAAATTACAGAAAATAAACCCTCTCTTAATATATTTTATTCTAGAAATATTGTATAATTAGATTAATAGATAATTTTTACAAGAGGTTTGATTCTTTGAGTGAGAAAATTGATCTTCAAATTGAACTTTTACAGCACTACCCGTGGCTTCCCTCGTTAAAAGAGCTTTATCACCATATTGCCTCAAAGGATCCCCATCTCTTTATTTCAGAATTATTTTCTGAAAAAGCTGATTCTATAAAACAGAGATTCTTGAAGTTGTTTGCAAATGCATTCGAAAACAGGGAATCGTTTGACCATTTCCCAATAAATGAATCAAATATCAACTTCTATTTAGTCTTAAAAATTCTCGTTTATATCCTAAATACCGATGCCATCACAAACAGAGTGGCAAATTTATATTCTAAAACGATGTATAAAGAGTTATCTCAAGAAAATGATTATTATTTATACCAAATCTGTCAGGATCTGAATTTAGATGTAAAATACTATCAAAATTCCATACAGTATCGAATAAGAATTATTAAGGATAAAAAAGAATTATCAAAAACGCATTTTAGGATTTATTTTATCGATTTTCTAAAGCTCACCTCGAATCTACAAGATGAATATAGAAAATTAGTTAATAATCCAATTTCGGAAGGATATATTTTTATTTTAAAGCAAAATCTGGTTCGATTATTGCAAGAATATGTCCGTGGAAAAATTCTTGAAATTAAAGGTAAAGAGGACCAAGACATCACAAATTTAAGAGAAACTCTGCTTAAAATACCCCATTTTAAGGATTTATATGAACATATAAAGAATCTGTGGGAATTAAAAAAGGAAGAGTTTGAATATTCGATTGAAATCGAATTTAAGGATGGAGAGAGAATGGATCATATATTTCCTCCTTGTATAATACATATTCTAAGACAAGCTCAAGAAGGCTCCAATCTAACCCACACAGAACGTTTGTTTTTAGTCTTTTTCCTTCATTCCTTAAAATATCCTATAAAAAATATTGTAGATGTGTTCTCAACGCTTCCCGATTTTGACAGAGAAAAGACTACTTATCAAGTAAATTTTGCAAAAAATAAGGGATATACCCCTCACTCGTGCGAAACATTAAAATCATTAAACCTATGTAAAGCATCTGAATATTCAGATGAGCTGTGTTTGAAGGGGTATTATTCAAAAAAGCACGGAGAAGAACGAAAAATAAAACATCCTCTATTTTATGTACAATATATGCATTTTAAATCCTCTAACAAACAATATAAAAACACAGCAAAACCTAAAAAGGAGAAGAGAGATGCAAAATCATAAATTCCTACAAAGAATATTTCAAGCCTATTATAAAGAAAAAAAAGATAGCATCCCCGCTGTGAGTTCGATTTCCAATAGAGAATTTGCCTTTATTCCTTGGAATAAAGAAATTATGATGCGTCATATAGGATTTGAGGATCTTCCTTCTTTAAAACAATATATAATTAAATTAGGACCTCGGCACATGTATTCGAGCGGGGCACTGTATGAAACTCCCGAGCATACCAATATGGATCAAAAGGGTTTTCGGGGATGCGATTTAATAGTTGATATTGATGTAGATCATTTTTACACTCCGTGTAAAACGGATCATGATATTTGGACTTGCAAGGAGTGTCAATCCTCGGGGAAAGGGATGATAAGCAAATGCTCTCAATGTGGAAGTCTCAAATTGTCTACACTTAATTGGATTTGTAAGGAGTGCTTAAATATTGCAAAAAATGAAATCATAAAACTTATCTATAAATTCTTGGTGCCTGATTTTAATATCAACTTGGAGAAAATCCATATTGCATTTTCGGGACACAGAGGGTATCATTTAAAATTAGAGGATGAAAAAATAAGAACCCTCACATCTAATGAGAGAAGAGAACTTGCGGACTATCTTACCGGGAATAATATTTCCTTTGAGATCTTAGGTTTCCAACAAATCCAATCAAATATCTATGGATTTACTGGAAATAGTTTCGATTGGTCAAGAAAAATTGTCAATAAAATTAAAGAAATATTGATGCAGTATTCAGATGATCAGATTACTGATTTATTGACTCAATTAGGGATTAGTCAGAATGCTATAAAAAGCTTTATCGACTCCAGAGAGCATTTTCTCTATACTATCACCAGCGAATCTCATAATATATGGAATATTGAACATTTCGGAATTAAAACATGGAAAAAATTCTTAGAG
The DNA here is from genome assembly GCA_008080765.1 of Promethearchaeota archaeon. Lineage (GTDB taxonomy): Archaea > Asgardarchaeota > Lokiarchaeia > Sigyniarchaeales > SOKP01 > TEKIR-8. The sequence continues at coordinate 5,312 of SHMU01000093.1, forward strand.
GGTATTGTGAAACAAGTCGGTGTAGAAATTGACGAACCAGTTATAATTGATATACACCGATTAATCAGATATCCGGGCTCTCTCCATGGGAAAACAGGCTTTAAGGTACAAGAACTTTCGCTCTCTCAACTGGATGAGTTTCTCCCCTTAAATGAAAATGACGACGCCTTAAATCCGATCATCTTTGAGAGTCAGAAAAATATGCAAAAAATAAAGATTAATGCTCCAGAGGTGCCTAGGACCCAAATTAAAGGGGAGTCCTACGGTCCGTATGTGAGAGATGAGATTATTGAGGTTCCAAATCATATTGCAATTTTTTTAATCTGCAAGGAAGTAGCTACTCTTGTGTGAGTTCATTATCATAATTTTTGGATTCATTTTAAAGGAAATTCAAATTATTATTTAAGGATGCTAATTGCTTGATATTGATGCTTATTATTTGATGATAAATTATGGTTATTAGTTCGGTATTACTTAATTGAAAATAAATTAATTTAACCTTCGCAAATTATTAATAATTTAACCTTCTTTGGAAACTATTTAATTATTAATTCACAAGTTATATGAATATTGAACAGGAATATGAAAAGCTTTATACTCATTGGTTTAAGGAAGTTAATCAATTATCTCTAACCGAACTTACTCAAGATCTATTTAATATTTACAATAATCTGATCGACACTATCATTGACTATGAACTACTTACAGAGGATGCAATTGAACAAGAGATTTTTAAAAGATACCAAAAAGCATTTACTTTTCTTTTTGAAGATTTATTAGAAATACGAAAACGAAAGATCATTAATGCTTCTCTTTCACTTCAAGAAATTGACCTAAAATTGTTATATGAAGCAGAAAAATCATTATACCAAAATATTATAGCATCTGTCAAAGGATTTGAAAAGCTTAAAAGACTCTCCACTTTATCGTCAAAAGGAATCCTTTCTGACCCCATGCAAACACAAGTTTCTGAACAGAATATCCCAAAAGAGAGATTCTCTCTAGGATCTGATAAGGGTTCTGAATTATCTCACGCGATTCCAACCGAAAAACAAGTACCTCAAAAAAATGAAATCCTAGAAGAAATCCAAGAGGAAATTAATTATAAACTTATTCGATTTTTGGAAGACAACTCGGCAATAGTCGGAATGGATTTATTAAATTATGGACCTTTTAAAAGTGAGGATATTGCCTATCTTCCTGATAAAAATGCTGAAATCCTTGTTAATGAGAAAATAGCTCAGTATATATCGATTAATTAAGACTTATTGAATTTTTTATCAAATTCTTCTTTGAAATAGATGAGTCTGTACTTCTGATACTTGTCAATAAGCGAAAATTTGGGAGGAATTGCATTTAGTTGAGTTCCTCCGCAATAAGGACATTTGGCTTTTTCATTTCTCAGACTATACTTACCGCACTCTTCGCATTTCTGCATATATTTAGTCATGATGCTATTTTATCCGTTAATATTCTAATTTATGTGGAATTAATATTGTGATTACTTTAATCTCGTATAAATTCAAATGTCGCATCATATTTTTTTGCACTTTCCTCTATGATCGATAATAATTTGGATAAAATACTCTCTGCATCTAAATAATCCTTTGAAATCACTTCCACACGATAGAAAGGAGCTGCAATATAAGAAAGCTCCACCTTTCGAGTTTCTTTAGGGTCTTCTATAACTTTACCAGCCGCCAATAAGGTTTCCTTAATTAATTCTACCCCATTTTCTTGAATAAATCGTAATTTAAGCTTTCCCAAAATCGAGATTTTTGAAATCTCTACATTTTCTTCCACTATTGCTAAAAAGGACTCTTGGACATTCTCGGGAATATCCGTGAGATTATTGAGGATTTCTTCTCCATTCTCTTTAAGTGCTTCCACTGTTTCTTGATAATCATCGTTAAAATATTCTAATATGGGAAATCCTATTTTTTCATAGGCCTCATCTAAGGTCATATCCTGGTGTTCTTCAATTAGAAATTGGAGTATATTTTCCAACTTTACAGCATACTTCCAATCCCGCATCTTATTTTCTCGTTGTGCAGAATTCGTTCTCCGCAACGATAGATCCACGTGTCCTTTTTCGGGATCCACTCTTACTACCCGCAATACGACTTTTTGCCCCTCTCGTAGATGATTTCGTATATTCTTCACCCAGCGCGAGGAGATTTCAGAAATATGGATCATCCCTCTGGCATTTTTCTCATAAGGCAATCCTTCATAATCTAACAAATCCACGTAGACATATTGATCTTGGATATCAGACACTCTGGAAACTACGAAATCCCCTTCACTAGGGAATTTTGAACGTGACTTTGGCATTTTCTTGTTCCACTTTGTTATTTTTATATTTTTAGAGTTTTTAATTCTTGAAAACTTATCTTTTCTAAGTTTTCATAGTTTTTTATTTTTATTCCTAAATTTAGTAAAATATATCTATTAGCAATATATTTTTAATAAAATAAATTTACAATAAAAAATAATTTCTTTCCTCGCTCTCTGTATATGCCAAATTGGATAATTCATATGAAATGGGCATTAAAAGCTGAAATACCTGAACGAATTGCGGAGTTTGTGAATAGAAGTATTGATTACGGCTCTAATTGGCTTAATACAAGCAATCAACAACCTCAAAAAGATTCTAAAGGAAGTGAGAATGAAGAAGATAGTGAATTTGATGAAGAAGATACTTCTGGTCTTCACGATGAAGGAGAACAAGAAAGTACATTTTATCGTCAATTAACCTTTTTCTATGAGAGGGATGCCGCTCAAAAAAATTATGTGAAAGCTTGTTTCTTGCATCATCTTCTCGATTATTTTAGAGAAACCTATGTTGATCTTTCTAATTTAGAACTTGTATTTCAGAAGTTCATTCAAGATAAAGCGGTTATAGAAATTTACGATGCCCAAAGGAATAAAATTAACTTCATGAATGTGCTCTCAGAATTGTTTCAATTACTTCGAGATAATAAGTCCGCATTATATAAAGATTTACGAGGAGAATAAATCTCTCTTATTTCATTTAAAAATATTATTCGAAATGCTGTAAAACCATCAATATTTAAAAATGTGAACTCTTCTTAATTTATTAGGACAAACAAGAAAAATAAAATGAGCTGAACTGAAAAGTTGCATCGAAAGTGTATAAATTGTGGAAATCCGCTGTCAGATGATGAAATAGTATGTGAAAAATGTGGAGTAGAAAATATTATAACCGAAAGAAGAAATAGTACACAAAACAAATTCGAACATCCATCAAGAGTCCCTAATTTTAGGATACAAGACTTTGATCTCGTTAATTCTGAGCTAAATAAAAGATATACTCCCAAAACTTCTTGCTCCAATTGTAAGTTTACTACTCTTTCATATCATACTCACTCTGAAACCTCAATAGGATTAAATGGAATTCGCTTAAATGAACAAGTGGTTGATTATAATCATCCGCCCCAAGAAATCATCTGTAATAAATACAATTTTGTCGTGTATTCAAAATATAATCCAGAAATGTACGAAAAAAGATTTGGCATCTGTGATTCTTATGAAGGAATTACAATTCACAATGAAAAAACTAATACCGTAAAAATAGAAGTAAAATGCACACATTGTGGAAAGAAAATGAAAGTCATTAACAACTCTAAATACTTTAAAGTAGTACGATGTGATTATTGCAAGAAGTATTTGACTCCAACGTATACCTACTTACTATTACAAGTTGCAAAATGCAGAAAATGTCAGCAATCCCTACGAACAAAACAATCTAAATCACGAATAGTGATCTATAAAGATTGTAATCATTGTGGGACGCATAATAAAATAACAGAAGTTTAGAGGATATGATTCAAAAAATAGAAAGGTATCTCGATCAAGACCGTCCGTTGTCGCTTGAATCGCTTGAATCGCTTGAATCGCTTGAATCGCTTGAATCGCTTGAATCGCTTGAATCGCTTGAATCGCTTGAATCCCAAACAATTTTAAACATTGCTCCATTACAATGCAATATTGATGGAGAATCTCGTCGGGCATGAAGTTCCGAAAAAACCTTCACAAATATGGTTAAAGTGCGAAAAAAAGTCACCTGCAAGACACAAATCTTTGTTTGTAATCATTGCAGGCATACTATTGATCGCCAAATGCAAGATCTAATTAACTTTGGAGAGAAATATCTAGTGAAAAAATTAAATCAATAGGGAAAAAAGGTTCTAGCGATTCTTATTCCCGTTAAAAGATAATTGATTAAATTGGTGCTGGGAGTGCTCCGTAAGCTCTAGGGTCTCATCGTTAGAGATATGAGTCCGATTAAAGAAAGAGATACCTTCATATCATTTGTATCAATTTGAAAAAACGGATATACTATAAATTATTATAAATAAAAATCTTTTTAACACCTTTCTTAATTGGAAACGATCTTTTAAAAAATGCTTCTTGTCTGGTGGGTGTTGAATCTTTTCTTAGAATGTAGTTTCAAAATTCCCTCGATTTTCCCATTTTGAACTAAAACTCAATAAAATTTTTATTCTATGGTGGTTTTTTAATAGTCACAATACAATATTCTCATTTTTACTAGAAAATATTGTTTTTGTTTGATTTAATATATATGAAAAATTTGTCAGAAATGAAACTATAATTGAAAGTGATATAAATGGCAGATAAACCGCATTTAAATCTCGTAATCATTGGCCACATCGATCATGGTAAATCTACTATGATGGGCGCCTTGTTAATAAAAACTGGCGCAGTGACTGATAGAGAAGCACGAGAATTAGAAAAAATCGCTAAAGAATTTGACAGGGACAGCTGGAGCTATGCGTATGTCTTTGATCGATTGAAAGAAGAGCGACAACGAGGTATTACCATTGACTTAGCGTTTCGGAAATTTGAAACAGATTCAAAATACTTCACGATCATAGACGCACCGGGACATCGAGACTTCGTTAAGAACATGATTACCGGTGCAAGCCAAGCGGACGCCGCAGTATTAGTGGTTTCCGGGAAGAAAGGCGAAATGGAAGTTGGTTTGGCAGCAAATGGTCAGACACGAGAACACGCATATTTAGCACAAACTTTAGGAGTAAAACAATTAGTCGTTGCCATTAATAAAGCAGATGTATGGGAATATGATCAAGATCGTTTTAATGAATGTGTTGAAAATGTATCTGCATTATTAAAAACTATTGGATTTAGGGTAGGTGATATAGCATTCGTACCCACAAGCGGTCTTAAGGGTGAAAACCTCACAGAACCTTGCGACTCATTAAAATGGTATGATGGCCCTACCTTAATAGAGGCGATTGATCAATTTAAACTGCCGGAAAAACCTCTCGACAAACCTTTAAGATTACCTATTCAAGATGCGTATCGAATAAAAGGTACTGGTGTAGTTCCTGTAGGCAGAGTTGAAACAGGAGTACTAAAGAAAGGAGATAAGATTAAAATAATGCCGGGTGGATTTGAAGGAGAAATCCGAAGTATTGAAATGCATCATGAAGAGATTCCCAAAGCGGAACCCGGTGATAATGTTGGTTTTAGTATAAGAGGCTTAAATCTGGATGATGTTCATCGTGGTGATGTATTATCTCATCCCGACAATCCATGTACTGTAATTACTCCTAATGGCAACTGGACGGGACAAGTCATTGTAATTTGGCATCCCACCGCAGTCGCTCAAGGATATACTCCCGTGGTTCACACTCATACTGCTCAGATAGCAGCTAGATTTACAGCATTGAAAAAGAAACTGGATCAAAAAACTGGTGCTGTAATTGAGGATAGTCCTAAATTTATCAAGAAAAACGAAGCGGCAATCGTACAACTCTCACCAATTAAGAAATTGTGTTTAGAGAAATATGAGGAAATACCCGAATTGGGACGATTTGCAATTCGTGATATGGGACGAACTGTTGCAGTTGGTATCGTAAAGGATCTTGAGACTGGCGCATAAGTATAAATAGTGCCAAATTTAGAGCGATAAAGCATTCGATTCCTTTTTTTTAACTTTAACTTATTTATATTTTACTTTTCTATTTTTTGTGTAAATTCATAGTTGAGAGGTTTCTTGACAAATCCGGACATCAGTTAAATAGTTGTCTCATCTCAATATTGTTTTCTTTTTAAGTTCTCTTGTAAATAGGATATTTCATGTATTCAATTGGAATGGGCGAAACGTTCTTGGGTGTCTGCGTGAAAACTCTCAGGAGGTGGCATGCTAAGGGATTGATTACCTGCCATAGAACCTTGGGAGGGCATCGCCGCTTTCCTCTCAATGAATTATTCAGAATTCTGGAAGAGCGACAAGATAAGCAAGAAAAAGAGCACGTGATAATGAATGACTCGTGCGCGATATATGGCAGGCTTTCCGGTCACAAGCAAACCAAGCGGGGCGATTGAGACAAGCAAGTAGAAAAGGTAAGTGCTCATGCAACAACACAAGGAACAATGATTTATAAGATCTATAAAGACGTGGGTTCAGGGCTGAACATGAACAGGAAAGGACTGTGGATGATACGTGATGCCAAGAAAGGATTATGTTCTACCATTTTCATCAATTTTAAGGACAGGTTGACCCGTTTTGGATTTAAATACTTGGAGGCGTACTTGTCAGAATTTAACGTGTCAATTGCTTGCGTGAATGAATTGGATGACAAGAGACCGGAAAGTGAACTGGTAGAAGACTTGGTGGCCATCGTGCATTCATTTTGTGGGCAATTATATCGGATGAGACTTGCGAGAATCTTGGAGACGAAAAATCGAAGGTCCCTCAAGCTTTAAAAGCGTGAGTTCATTTGCAGTGTCATTAACTATAATTTCATGTAGTTAAATCCCTCGTGTCATGTCGTCCACCATCCTCACCCGCACGTTTTCACTCCTTCCAGATCCTTCAGATTCCTTGTCGTATAAAGGTTTTTATAAGGAAATCACGGATCTTCTGGTAAAAACACGGGCGTTAAAGAATGAATACGTGCAACGGATGATCTCCGACTTTTCTACCGCGTCCATTGAGTTCTATTCTTCCACGTCAATGGCACGTTTTTGGCAAGCGGTCTACGATCGCCTTCATTTTAGCAAGGTGACATCCCCACAATTTCGGGTATTTGAACTGAAAGAGCGTGCAAAGCAATGTGCGTTCTATGATGCCTACATTTCCGTTCGGGAATGGATCAAGAGGGTGGAAACGCTCAAAACGATAATTCCAACGCTTTGCGAAGAATTTGAAAAGAATGAAACGCTATTCGAATCATTCTTGAGTGGCACGCGCTTGAGCGCCTCTCAACTCAAGCCATTCAGAACGGCTACTGCAGTGGATTGCTTTGGAGAACGGCAGCAGCTCAGTAATTTTTTCTTGAATAATTTCATCTTCCAAGTGCGAAACGTGTTTCTTGCCGAACATGATTTCACGTGGTCCGAAATGATCTTAAATAAGGGTGCAATTTCACCTCTTCAAACGCTTGTTGAACAAGAAATTGGTTCATTAAAAGCAAGTGATGCGTTCATTGAACGCGTGTTAGGAGGATTTACGAGAACGAAAAAAAAGAAAATTGTGCCCGTGCTCCCAGCTCGAAATACATCGAAACGGTGCTCTTTTTGTGGCAAGCCTGGCAATCTCTCCGGCAAGCAGTGTACCTTTCCTCATTTTGGTCTGAGCCTGGATGCGGATCTCAATGCAGCTCGCAACATCGTGAACTATAAAAAACCCAATCACGCGTCGTCAGGCGCGTCACATTGACTTCTTCTATAGGGAGTTGTCACGGCCGTCAGTTACAGGCCAAAAAGAGGATGTCCACAGATGTCCAGATTTTATGTAACTGTAGTATTTCATTTTTCACATAGAATTTTTCTATGAAGCTTACTCAATTCATAAGGTTATTACTTTATAAACTAAAAAGGGCTTGAATGGCGCATATTAAAATCTTATATTAGAATTTTCTCACTTAATCTACTAATCAGTTAATTCTGTTATTATTTCACTTTTTTTCCACATTTCTTCTTGGAGTTTTTTATCAAAACATAGTGGATTTGGTTTACTCATTTCAAATTCATCAAAATATTTGCCGTTAACACCTTCTAATTCGTGGCTAGTTGCTAAATAGATTATCGGTAAGGCTCCCTCCTCAGCCGATTTTATGAATGGAGAAATTAACTTCCAAAAAACATTAGCAATGAAAGAATGTCTTGTAAGGTTGGTTTTTACCATGCCAGGGCTTTCTGCATTGATACTTACATTGCTCCCTTTTAATAGTTCCGCCCGTCTAAATACTGTAAGCATATTAGCGAGTTTACTTTTGGAATATCCCTTCATACCTGTAGTCTTCAATTTTTCAATCATTTTGATCTCTTCAGAAGCGATTTTTACTGATTTATGGAGTCCAGAATTTACGTTTATAATTCTTGAAGGAGCACTTTGTTTAAGCATCGACTCCAATAGGGAAGCCAAGAGAAAGGGAGCAAAATGGTTGACAGCTAAAAGCATTGGAATCTCATCTTCGGATTCTTGATATTTTGAGTGATAAATACCCGCATTATTAATAAGTACATGCAATTTGTCATATTTGCTTTTGAACTCTTTAACAAATGTACGAATCTCTGAAAAGGAGGCTAAATCGCAGAGCATTAAATCTAAATTTGCGTGGGGTGCTTCTTTTAACATATCTTCTCTTGCTTTTTCCCCCCTTTCCTTCGATCTACATAACATAATCACTTGAGCACCCATTATTGCTAATGCTAAGGCAGTCTCGCGCCCCATTCCAGAATTAGCACCAGTTACGATACAAATCTTTCCTTGCATGTCCTCTTTCAGTACTTCTTCTCTATTTATCATTTTCATAACTTAATAAATAAAATTTTTCTATTGGAAATTGTATATCTTAGAATAAATTAAATGCTTTTATTATAAGATAAAAGGTAAATCCAATTCAATTTATGAAATACATTAATATGAAATACATTAATATAAAATCTTTTTAATGGTTCAAAAAAGAGGTTTGAGTTCGTAAAAACGAATAATACAGAGATATTATTTTGTTTTTTGTTAGACCCTATCTTTGTATTTCATAGTATAAAATATAATATAATGTTGAAAAAAATGAAAAATTCGGTTAAAATATGTTTTGTTGGGGAGGGAGGAGTAGGCAAAACCTCGTTAGTCTCATTACTTCAAGGAAAAGAAATCAACGATATCACGCCTACAGTGGGGCTTGAGATTGAAAACTCTATTTTAAATGGTAAGAATTGCGCCATATGGGACTTGGGAGGCCAAAAACGGTTTCAATTTATGTGGGAAGATTTCTTACGAGCTTCTGGTCTAACAGTGTTAGTTTGTGACTCAACTGAGGATAATATCAAGGAAACTAAAAATATTCTTGAGCGATTTTCCAATCATTTGGGTTCTAAAATAATTGCCATCGCCAATAAACAAGATCTTGATACTTCTTTAAGCCCTCAATTAATCCAAAAGAAATTAGGGATAAAAACCTATGGGATGAGCGCATTACAAAAAGAATTAAGGGATGAATTTCGAAATATTTTAGAACACGAATTTACAACCTAATTTTCTTTTTTCTCTTTTGTTTATAGATGTATTAATTTGATTCTATCTATGGAAGATTCATGAAATTGTACTTACAAGTTTATTTAAAAAATATTAAGATTTAATTAACACTTCTCCATGTCAATTACCCCGCCTTGAAAGGCGGGGCTTGTGGCTCAAATCCCCATCAATTCTCCTAAAAGCTTCTGGTTCATCATCGTCCACATCTAAGGGGCTAATTGACACATAGCCCGTGTCCTTCGGATATACCGAGGGACAACTGCCCGATCTCTGATAT
>SHMU01000094.1 GCA_008080765.1 Promethearchaeota archaeon
TAATAAAACACTCTACAAATTCTGTCGCACAAAAAGAATTAGATTTAATATCTAGCTAAGATTAAAGATCTATACTCACAATAATTTAAGATTTAAAAAAAAATATTTAATAATTTTAAGTTCATGATCTTTTTCTAATTACTATTATTATAATTACTCCGATTATCCCTATAATAGCTACAATTCCACCAATAGTCAATATTGGAATTAAAGAGTCATCCTCTTCTACAATAATAGGAGGTAGAAAAATACTTGGAGAAGTTGGTGAGAGTGTCGTGATTTTCGTAATTTTCGTATACAAAATTTCATCGTCGTCTCCCCATTCTCCCTGAGTTTCTTCAGTCCATACTATGTGAATATTGCCTGAATTATCGGTTGCTATTGCTGGTAAGGAACTCCATTCAGTATTCCACCATTCTCCGTCGTATCCATCAGAAATCACCGTAAATTCAGACCATGGAATCGTTTTATTAACATACATTATCTCATAATCATCATTATCGTAGCTCCAGTCTCCATCACTATTGTCATACCACACTACATGGAGGGTATCGGCATTATCTATTGCTATTCTAGGAGAACTGCTTTCACCTGTATTTTGTTCCCATGAACCCTCATATCCGTCTGAAACTACGGTAATATTCGACCATCCGCTTAAAGTTCGATTCACATAAAATATTTCACCATCGGTACCCCATTCCCCAGGAGTGTAATCCTGCCAGACTACATGAAGATTACATTGGCTATCTGATACTATATCAGCATTAACACTGAATTCATCATTCCACCCCCATTGATTAGCATAGCCATCAGATAATACCGTAGCATTCGACCAACTGCTACCGATTGTTTTGTTCGCATACATTATTTCCTCGTCCCTTTTATTCGGATCACTTTGATTATATCCAACCCCCCATTTTCCGGGAGTACCATCTTGCCAAACTACATGAATATTACCATTACTATCAGCGACGATATCAGAATATGAACTACTATAATTATTCCACCATTCTCCATCATATCCATCTGAAATAACAGTAATATTATCGTAATTTATAGCAGAAATTTCTAAATTCGGGGAATTTAAATCATAAAATATTACATTTGATCTATTTTGAGCACCTAATTGGATTATTACTAATCCGCCAAGAAAGAAAGTTGAGAATAATAAAGAGAAAATTATTATTATTTTTGTTTTTTTCATGTTTTTACCCTCTTGATTTTTTTTAAATGATTAATCAGAATAAAAATATAAAAAATATAAAAAATAATAGTAATATTTTTTACAGATTATTTAAATCTTTTTAATAATTATTCGATAGAAGACAATATTAAGGAACTATTGATCTCACTCTGAGAAACATTATTCTTTGGAATACCAGCAAAAAGAGCGTAGTAGAAATATTTCGGCAAACTTTTTAAAATTTTTTTCCTTTTTATGAGAAAGCATCTGCTTTTAAAGCGGTGTTTAAGCTCATTCTTTCATCTTACTCTTTTGTTTTATTCTTTTGTTTTATTCTCTTGTTTTATTCTTTTGTTTTATTCTCTTGTTTTATTCTTTTGTTTTATTCTTTTGTTTTATTCTTTTATTTTTTAACCCATTAAACCTATTAATGGTTTTAAGTCAGAAAGGATTTATGATATTATGCCAACAAAAATGACTCAATCATCATTAGAGCTATTGGATGATACTGATCCCTCTGGGATGAGAGTTGCCATTTTAGAGGAACCATATAAAATTCGTCTGGCAAGAGCTAAAATTCCCAAACCTGGCGAGGAGGAAGTGTTAGTGAAAATAAAATATGTGGGTATATGTGGTTCTGATGTGGAGGCATACAGAGGTACCAGAGCGCCAGAATTTATCTCATTACCCACGAGATTGGGACATGAAGTTGCCGGAGTTATAGAAGAAGTTGGGAAAAATGTAATGGGATTAAAAAAGGGAGATAAAGTCTGTTTAAGATATGCATGGGGCGCATTTGCTGAATATATGTGCTGTAAGCCTTTCAATATAAAGGTTCTCCCTCCTAAGTTTCACCTCTTAGATATTAGTCTGATAGAAATCTTACCCGGAGTAATCCACACTGCAGAACTTGCAAAGATTAATCCATCTAAAAATGTTCTCATAATGGGGCAAGGAGTTTCAGGGCTTGTGTTGACTCAAGTGATTAGCTTATATTCCCCCAAAAATCTCGTTGTTACAGATCTTTTTGACAAAAAATTACATCTTGCTAAAAAATATGGTGCTACTCATACTTATAAGCTTGCGAATTCAAAAGAACAGACTATGGATTATTTGGGAAAAGAGTTTCCTGAGGGGTTTGATATTGTTATACCCTGCTTACTTGAAGGAGATGGTGTAGCTGATGCTATTGAATGTGTTGCTCAAAATGGAATTATTGTCCTCTACGGCTGTATTGGGATTTGCAATACCCCTCTCGATTTTTTTAAAGTTCATCGTAAGAGAACGGCAATTATTAGCACAGAACCTCGCCGGGATATTGATATGAGACGATATTTTGAAGAAGGAGTCCAGTTAGTCAGAGAAGGATTAGTAAACACTAAGGAGATGATCACACACATCCTCCCCCTTTCAGAAATACAAAAAGCATTCACATTAAGAGAAAAGCATCAAGAAGAGGTAATTCATGTTATTATTGATTGTGAGCGATAATTTAATTCAGAAAAATATGATAAAAATGTAATGAATGCGGATGTAAGGTAGTCTTTAGAGTGAGGGTATTTTTCTGTATTATATGTGTAACCTTATCTGAAAAAAGTAATTTTTCTTTCCTTTGAATAGCACTTAGTTGGGATTCAGACAGTTCTAATGGTCTTCCGATGCTCTGCCATGTGCTATAGGTATTATTTGTATATTTATTAACAATTAGAGGATGAATTTCTGCAGTACTATAATTATTTGGGAGATTATGAACCTTAATAGAGACCTCGATTAAGTGTGTATCATTGAATTGATCATTGAAATTAGAAATCAACAAATAGAGCATATTATTCTCATAAGTACAAATAGCATTCACATGAGAGGTAATACATTTTTCTAAATGTGCTTGTTGTAACAATCGCCCCCTCATTTTATTGATGAGTTGAAATCCTTTTAAGACTGGTTTGACTATTATTCGCGTCTCTTGTAATGATTGTTCTAATTTAGTAGAGTGGAAAGGTGCTGTGGTTGGACTCCGGCAACCGGCAAATATCCTACCTTTCATTGCCTCATCTGCAAAATGAAGAAAATCTGAAAAGACCAAGGAAATATTATCTTTAAAGAGAGTGCGATATTGGTGAAGCATTGTATAAGTATATCCTATGTAAGCAGAGTAATACTCTGTGTCTCGAAAGCGGAACTTTGCATTATCAATCACTCCTCGGGCACATCCCACCATAGGGTCTAATTCAGTAATATGCAATTCTATATCATCGGGTAGATATGCCTTATTATTATGTTTTCTTGCAATTTTCCCATCTTTCTTGAATTTATCAATTATTCGGATATAACCCTTTAATCTTCTCAGAATCCGTTTCATTTTTGGTTTTTGGAAATTCAAACCTCCTTTTAAATGAAAGGAAATAAAATCTAGTTTGTTACCCGTTTCTCCGGTACTATAATTCTTTTCATATAGACAGTGGGTAAGAAATTTTTTAAAATGAGGAAACATTCTGGTTGCAACAGCAGGACCTCCTATTTTAAAATTGCCATTCGGGAGCACATCATAGAATGCCGCAACGGTCGTGTCATATAATTTATTATATTCTTTTGGTCTTCCTTTGAAATAGTGAACATCCGGTTCATTCCATAATTCAAAAATGAATTGGGAAAATACATAAGAGTACCTATTTTTTATATGGGAAACAAATTGTTTGACAAGAGTTCCCCATTCATCATAATCTTTGGGAGGATAGCTCCATCGATTTCTAGTCTTTATAGAGGCAGAAGAAAGAACATCTGGCATAAAACCCAATTCAATATAGGGGATATATCCACTGGTAATAAGAACATCGTAGACCCTATCGATGTTAGTCCAATTAAATTGAAGAGTTCCCTTTTCATCTCTGTTTAGGGGATTACATCCCGCATCCACCTCTCCACGATGATCACCTTCTGGTCCTGTAAAAAGATTATGAATTCTAATATATTTAATCCCACATTCCAGCTCTCGCATTCGAACCAAAGATTTTCTTCCAAAAGGTGAGGTGGTTGCCATAATTTCGTCGTATCCCGCAGCCAAAAAGAAATCATCAAGTTCTTCACCTTCTTTAGAATAGATAAACTCAAATTCTCGTGGTTTCATAAGCATCCTTAGTAATTAGTAGAAATAATAGAAATTTTTTAATCTCTAAGATAGATATTATTAACTATATAAAATAAGCAATATGATATTGGAAAAATAACCTATGAAAAAACGCAATTTCATATCATTAGCACTTTTAGGAATTATCACTTCCTTTTATACTCTTATGGAAAATAGCTGGTTTAATTCTTGGCTTGGAGGAGTTGTTAAAAGTTCTAATTTTGAAATATCCATTATGGTATCTTTGAATGCTGCGATTGGAATTGTCTCTTATCTAGTTTTGGGAGCTATTAGTGATAATATACGCACAAAATTTGGAAGAAGAAAGCCCGTCTTGGTTATGGGGTTACTTCTATCCTCATTTTTTATTATAATGTTTTCCTTATCAAAAAATTATCTTATCTGCTTGCTTTTAGATGGTATCATCCTAGGTATTACGGGGAATATGATGTGGTCAAGCTGGCAACCTCTTATTGCTGATCTCACCACCCCAAGAAGCAGAGGAAAGGTAAATAGCAATATTTTCATTTTTATATCTTTAGGTGGGTTCTTCATAACAATCATAGAAATTCTCGGGGATACTGATTCCCGTGGGTTCTTTACCGAGGGCACTCATTTACTGGTATTTTATATCACAGCAATTAGCATGTTAGTGGTGGCAATTATCATATCTTTTTCTCTCAAAGAGCCCCCCATGGAAGAATTACCCCCCCAAAGAAAATGGTATAATGATTTAAAATCTATTCTCGATACCCAAGAATTAAAAGAACACAAAGAATTTTACAAATTCCTTATTGCCACCACTATTTTAATTTGCGGAAAATTTGCTTTCTATCCCTTATTAATTGTTTTTCGACAGATAAAAGGATTTGACAGCTTCCAAAGATTAATATCCTATGTAATTTTAGGGATAGCAACGTTCATAGGAACATTTATATTATTGCGACTTTCTGATAAATTTGGAAGAAAGAAAGTTATGATCTTTTCCATTCCCATGGCAATTGGAGGGTTATTGTTAAGTATCGCAATAGATCTAAGCTTTATAGTGTTTTTAATTGGGTATTTCTTGATCTTTTTCTTTATTGAAGGGTCTCAAAAAACGCAAGAGACCTGGGCTCAAGATTTAGCTGACGAGCATGCCAGAGGAAAATTCCTAGGGATTGCCAATATTGCTCAGACAATAGGAAGAATCCCAGGTCTGATGCTTGGAGGATATATTGCAGACTTAATTGATATATCAGCAATATTTTTTGTGGGCGCAATCATTATGGTATTCTCCATTCCGCTTTATGGAAGAGTGCGCGATATTGTTACACCCTCCACCACATTAGAAAAAGAAAAGTCCTCAATATAGATATAAGAAAATGTTTTGCTGGACAATTCTTAATGTGTTTTTAAAAATTTGATTAATTTATCTAAGGCTTTCCCTCGATGGGAAATTTCATTTTTCTCCTTCTTAGAAAGTTCAGCAAACGTTTTTGCTGGATTTTCATCGGGAATAAAAATTGGATCATATCCAAAACCCTGTGTTCCCTTTATTGAGGAAGACACCTTTCCATCTACCCTTCCTTCAAATAAAAACATTTTTTTAGAAGGTGTGTAATAGAGGGCAAAATATGATACAAAATGCGCTTTTGAAGTTCCAAAATCTTTAATCAGTCGTAATATTCCTTCATTTCCAATGGTTTTAAACACATATGATGAGTATACTCCGGGAAATCCGTTAAGTGGAGTATCAACAAAAAATCCGGCATCTTCAACAAAAAAGGACCCGTTCACTTGGTTTTGAATGCTTTTCAATTTAAATGATGCGACCTCTGAAAGCGTATCCGCTTGAATCTCGATAGGGTTTATGTCCAATTGAATGAGGTCATAATTTATTTTCTTTTGTTGGAACAGTTCTGATACCTCTGAAAATTTGTGTTCATTGCCGGTAACAAAGTATAAAAGTTGGTCTTTATTCATCTTTTAATAATTCCGAGTAAATGATTTTAGTGGTTAATTTAAAATTACTATAAATCTCCTAAAAAGAGAAGGGATACTATAATTCGGAGGGATCTATGAGAGGAACGACAAAGATATCCCATACTGGTTTACTATTGTAGTTAACCTTCTTTATTGCCTTTTTTAGCCTCCGATGATACATATCGGGGATTTCCTTTATGATATCTACCCGTTCTCCGCCCCCTATTCGTTCAATTAACGGGATACACCATTTTTGAGGCACATTAGCATACATACCCTCTACTAAAACTAACTTCTGATAGAGTTCATGGCTTTCCTCACCATATTGGTTAATAATAGCATCAATATCTTTGAAAAAGTTTTTATAGGTCTTTGGTCTAAATTTCTGAGTCTTACGCTGTTTTATTAACTGATCTTCATACTTTTCTTCAAATCTATCTACGATATCTTTAGCTAAACCGCTTAGAATTGGTTCCGTAGACGCAGAGGATTGTGAGCGAGGATATTGAATCATGAGAACTGCAAACACATATTCTCCCGAGCTAAAGCGCGCTTCTAAATCTCCTGAGCGGATCAGACTAACTCCCGCAGGAAAATGCATCTCTTTGGCAAAGTTATTGAGGGCTACAAGAAATCCACTAAATAATTGGTCTCTGGGATTTTCAGGAATATTTATTATAGTGTATTTATGGAGTAATAACCCGCTATCTCGAGTGATAACGAAAACTTCTACGGGGTTGCTAATTCTATCATATTCGAAATCTATCATTTTTCCTATTTAGATATAGATTTAATTATATTGTAGGTTTTGCTTTTATTTAATTTTTATACTAGAACTCTAAAGTCTTAATATTCCCATCTTTATCTATTGATTGAAAAATAATGGGAGACTGTTTTTCTTCATCGGAATCGTCTATTTCTAATAATTCTTTCATTAATTGAATAAAATCCATTGCATTCACACATGCTTCGGGGGGAATCACTCCTTTTTTATCAATTTTCCCCCGTTGTAATAGGATTGTACCAAATGCAGCGGGAATTCCTGTACCTTCTCCAAGTCCCTTGCCTTTTCCAGAACCTTCTGACACTAAAGAAAATACATAAGTTCGTGGCTCCTTAGTTCTTTTCTTTTTGCCTTTTACTACAATTTTTACGCACCCTTTTGGATCTCCGAAATTAGTTTCTTCTAAAAGCTTTTCTCTTTGTTGTATTAAATATTGAATTGAAAAATCATAGGGCAAAATTTTTCGTGTATATCCTTCATTATCTTTTACGACAATAGGTTCTTTGCTATCGAGTCCAATCTCGTGGATCTTTCGGGTCAAATCATAATATTTTTCGGGAAGCACAGAACCTTTATTCGTTACTCGTGTTAGTCCATCAATATACATAGGGATGGTAATTGGTTCAGGATGAGGATAAGGGTAAACTGTATGTTCTCCAGAAAGATTAATAAATTCCACTTGCTCTACATATTTAGCGCTATCTTTTGGATCTATTTGTTGCGCTTCTCCATTCAAAAACATGGGTATGGGATTTGCCATACAATAAAACCTATGACCAATCACTGCCGGTCCTTCATTAGGCTCGCCACCATGAATGTGATACATATCGATTGAATTACATTCTTCTAACAGATCATTTGCAGCATAAGCGGCTAATACATTAGTAATGCCTGGACTTGACCCCATTCCAATTAATACTGTAATGCCTGCGTCTTTCGCCGCATTATCTAATTCCAAAGCATCATATGTAGCTCCCGTATCATCACATACATCCACATAATTAATTTTTGCTTCAATAACAACTTCAAGGATCGGTTTTTCATATTTATAATATGGACCAATACAATTTACTACCATATCCATTCCTTTAATGGCGTTTGAAATTGAATTCTTATCATTTGCATCCACTCTTATAGCTTTCACCTTAGTATCCAAACTTTGTGCGAGAGCTTGTGCCTTTTTTAGATCAATATCACCGATAAACACCTCCGAAAAATCGGGAGTTTTTGAAAGCATTTCAACTACTACTGATCCAACTACTCCACAGCCTCCTAATACAATTACTTTAGCCATAATTTTTCAAGTATTCTTTACTAGTTCTTAATTATAGTAAACTTACTATACTTATTTTGCTACTTAATTAATAATAAAATAAAATAAACAAATTTATAATTTGATAATTGTGGTAATAATCTACTCAAAATATTTTTAAGCTCTCAATATCTTATTTTATAAATCTTAACCAATTGAACTCCATAAGGAAATAGTAATATATTGGTGAAAAAAAATAACAGATCCTACATTAGAAGGTAAAAATGCAGCGGAATGGGAAGAATTAGGGCATAAATTTGCGAATAACCAAGAATTTCGGAAAGCAATCGATTCTTTCGAAAAAGTCGTTATTCTTAAGCCAGATTACAGTGAAGGATGGTTTTTTTTAGCGGTTGCTTATAAAACAATTGACCCCCAAAAATATTTTGATCTTCTTGAAAAAGCTGTAGAGCTTGATTCCCATTATGAGAACGCGTGGATTTTTATTATAGAGGGATATAACCAAATAGGTGATTATTTGAAAATGTTGGATGCATGTAAAAGAGCAATTAAATCAAATCCTTCAAATGAAAATCTTCTTTATTATAGAGCAATAACCTATGGATTGATGGGAAATGCCGAGAAAGCGAAGGAAAGTTACAAGAAAACTCTTGAAGTTTCTCCCAATAATGTATTAGCCTTAAATAACTTAGCAATCTGCTATATCAAGGAAAATAACATTGAAAAAGCAGTAGCTCTATGCCAAAGGGCCATTGAAAGTGATCCTCAATATCCCCGATCATATTATAATTTGGGATATATTTATCAAGATCAAGGAGACCTTCACAGAGCAATTGAAACTTTTGAGAGGGGATTATCATATGATCCCAAGGAAATTAGAGCACGAAATAGTATTGCGAAGCTTTATAGTAGAGTAGAGCAGCCTAATAAGGCACTTGAATATTTAGATCAGATCATAACCATTGATCCCGAGAATGGAGCTGCCTATTATGACAAATCAATTATTTATAATAGAATTGAGAAATATGAGGAGGAGATAGAGTGTTTAAAACGAGTGGTAGAATTAAATTCAGAAGCGGCAGAGGCGTGGTATAATATGGCAATTGCTTATGAAGATTTAGGGGAACATCAAAAAGCTATAGATATTTATTATAAAGTGGTTGAGCTGAGTTCAGAATATACCGAGAAAGCATGGTATAATATGGGATTATTATTCTTCAAAAAAAATGAATTTGAAAATGCCATTGAGAGCTTCAAAAAAGCAGTCGATATTAATCCTTCTTATGAAAATGCGTTAAATAACCTTGCAGTGACCAATTATCAATTAAAGAATTATGAAAAGGCACTTGAGTATTGGAATAAAGTCATAAAGATCAATAAGTCACATCGAAGAACATTACTAAATCTTGCATCACTTTATAGTAAGGAATTAAAAGATCTAGAAAAAGCAATTGAAATCTATAAACAGATTTTGGAGTCTACTCCTCAAGATCTAGATATTTTTTTCTACCTAGCAGAAATATATGAAGAATTAGAAAATTTTGAAGCTGCAATTGAATATTTAAAACTTATTATTGAAGTTGATTCCAATGATATCGAATGTCTTTTTAAAATTGCGCTGAATTTTATAAACTTAAATCAATTAAGTGAAGCGATATCCTATTTAAAAAAGGTGTTAAGCATTGACAGCAATTACGAAGATGCTCAAGAATTATTAACTAAATTAGAAAAGAAAAAGATTTAGCTCAAGCTTAATACTATTGAATTTAAGGCTAAAAGAGGAATAAGGATTATGAGATTCCAGATCAACAAAATATGGAGGGGCGAATTATCACTTCTCAGAAAGAAGGAATTACACTTACAGCACGATTAATGGCTCATTATCGCGCGCAAGAAAGTAAGCTTGAGAATCCCCTCATTATAGATCCCTTTGCTAAGCTCCTAGCAGGAGACTTATCAACTTATTTGAAAAATCATATAAGAGTTAGCAAAATGGATTATCCGATAGTTCGATCTTATTATATCGAGAATAGATTATTAGAACAATGGTGTAGAAGCCACAAAAAATCACAAATTGTTTTATTGGGTAGCGGATTAGATACACGGGCTTATCGATTTCAACCGCTCAGAGAAAATCACCATATCATATTTGAAATAGATCAGGAGGGTGTAAACAACTATAAAAAGCGAATTATGACTCCTTTTAAGCCTTTATGTAAATTGAAGAGAATCTCCTCGAATCTCAATTCCTTTGAATGGATAAAAGCGCTAAAAAAGGAGGATTATAACTTAAATATTCCTACATTTTGGATCTTAGAGGGACTACTCTATTATCTTCGAAAAGAGACGGTTCGTGCACTCCTCACTGAAATCAGCAGAATAAGTACTTTGAATAGTCAGATCTTCGCTGATATGTGTATACCCATTTACGCAGAAGTGAAAGTGGGTCCATTTTCGAAATATTTCAAATGGGGGTTAGACAAGAATAAAATCCCCGAATTTTTTAAGAATTCTCAATGGAATGTTAGCTGTAAATGGGCTGATACATATGATCGGGGACGAGATGTGGGGCAAAAAGGTCTAATATTCATAGTGGGGACTAAAATGACTGACAAGCAATAATTTGTTTCCCTAGTTAATAATAATTTCTTATTTTAATTGCGATACTGGTGCAGAAAATCCGGACATTTCTGCAAAGACCTTCTTGCTCCGTGTCCATTGGACGGGATGCCTGACTGACCGGCAACGGAAGGTCTTGAGCCTGACATATAGCCCTGCTCAATATGCTCGCGAACTCCATCTTATATACGCTCGAAAGGGGCATTTTTTTCCACAAATGAGGGAACTCCTCGACTTTTCCTTTTTCCAATAGATTCTGAATTGATGATGAGACTCTTTGCTCTTTGCTCTTTGCTCTTTGCTCTTTGCTCTTTGCTCTTTGCTCTTTGCTCTTTGCTCTTTGCCTCAGTCTCTCCCTACTCATACTATTAATAGATAAGATGGAGACATTAATTATACATGACAGGAGTGTGATGATTTTTTTATATGTATTTGAACCGGAGTTCTATTTTATTCCCTTACACCACGCTGAAAATGTACGATACTCTCTAAATCCTCTATGCATTTTAATACTGTAGAGAGGTGTCCAGATTTTTAACGACTATGTTCTACCCAAATACCTTAAATTAAGAATTTATGTTTGTATCAATTTAGGAGGGAGTGAGTTTTAATTGCCTAAAATCCAAAAATTTTTTTATTTGTAAAGATTTTCGATATTAGTAGTTTAGAAATAATACATTATTTTGATATTTTATACATAAAATAGAGATGAATATATTTGGCACGTTTACACAGTCGAAAAAAAGGTAAATCTGGTTCCACCCGTCCAGCACAATTAGAAAGACCCGTATGGATTGAACGTTCTGCAGAAGAAGTAGAAGCTGAGGTGGTCAAGCTATCAAAAAAAGGATTATCAAAATCTAAAATTGGATTATATCTGCGAGACGCATATGGTGTCCCTTTAGTGAAGGTGGTTACTGGTAAGAAGATCAGTCAAATCCTCGAAGAAAATGAGCTTCAAGATCCTCTTCCCGAAGATTTAACTAATTTGATTAAAAAGGCATTAAATCTGAGAACTCACCTGGAGAATAACAAAAAAGATTTAGAGGCTAAAAAGGGACTTAATCGAATCGAGTCAAAAATTTATAGGTTAATTAAATATTATAAAAGCACGGGTGTAATTGCCAAAGATTTCAAATACGATTCGGAAAAAGTGCGCACGATCGTCGCCAAATAACCCTATGACCCTATGAATTTAGATTCCCTATTTTAAATATAAACTAAGTAGCTGGTAAATTATGAGTCAAAAATCAAAGGCAAAAGCAAAAGGAAAGTATCAAGAGAAGCAATGGTATGAAGTATTTGCTCCTGTCTCGTTCAATAATGAAAAAATTGGAGAGATAATAGGTCTGGAAAACACTATTATGGACAGAACTGTCGAGTCATTACTTTACGACTTTACAGATGACTATGATCATATTAATTGTAAATTACGATTTAAAATTATTAAGGTAAACTCCCAGTCAAATCAATGTGAAACCACATTGGTTGGACATCAATACACTAATGATTTTGTGAGAAGTCTCGTGGGAAAAGGTGCTACAAAAGTCACCTCTATTAATAATTATACCACAAAAGATGATTATACCTACCGCATAACTACAGTATGTGTGACAATCAGGCGGGCACGAAGTTCTCAACAAGTTGTTATCCGCAAAATAATGCGAGAGGTTCTAAAAAGATTTGCTAGCGAATTAGATCATAATAAATTTGTTCGCGGAATGATCTTTGGAGAATTTCAAAACCAAATTAAGCGAATAGCAAAAACAATTTATCCTCTTTTTAGTTCTACAATAATCAAAAGCAAGCTCGTCTCAATGCCCGAAGGAGGAGTAGATAAAGAAGTGAAGGATGAAGATTTCGAAGTAGTAGAGTTAGAAATTGATAGAACACGGAAATCCGAGATTCGGCGTTCTGAACGCATTAATGTCAAGAAATATGCGTATCAAAAGACAGAAGGAAGCAAAGATAAAGAGGAGGAAGAGGAGGAGGAGGAAGAAGACGAAGAATAATCATCTAAAGTTATATTATCGTCCTCTCCAAAGAAACACTTTTTATATAATAACCTCATTTTATACTCCTTATTAACGTATTTTTGCGACTTAATCTGGTTTTTCCACTCACGAATAGAAAATAGAGCTGTTTTTGACATATTTTTCTATGATAGTGGGGAACATTCTTTAGAAACAATCTCAAATGTTTTTAAATTCTCAAGTTCTTATTTAAATAATAACCAGTTAAAAACAATGATATGTAATTATGTGTGCAGATAGTCAAGAAGGGAATCGAGATAATCCTTATACATTTGATGATTATTTATTTGTGCGAGATAACTTCGATTATTATTCTGATGACGAATTTTTTCAAGCTCTAATACAACATTTCATTCCTGAGGAAGAATACCGAAAGATTGACACAGATCTAAGAGCATTATCAGAATATGTCTCTTTTCGATTTAGAGACCTTGCTGATTCGGCTAATACATTAGAAAAACGCATAAAGGTAACCCAAGTAAAGCATTACGATGCCCACAATCATCGCATTGATCGAATTGAACGATGCAAAGAAACAGAAATATTAGAGAGAGAGATTTTTAGTTTGGGATTGTTTGATCCCCATAGAAATACACCTTGGAGTCGCTTCGCAAAGATGTTCCTTTTATATCAAAATTCAGAAGCAGGCGTTATGTGCCCCATTGCATGTACACATGGAATGGTGGAATTACTTCAAAAATATGAGCAGTCTCTCTCTAATGAGGCTAAGAAAATTCTTACTCATGTAAGAGACGGAAAAGAAGGAGATTATGGCGTTGGCGCTCAATTTGTAAGTGAAATACAGGGAGGGAGCGATGTTCCCGCAAATCTTGTTGAAGCAGTCTATGAGGAAGAGTCAAAAGAAGATGGCGTAGAAAATTGTTGGCGCTTATATGGACAAAAGTTCTTTTGCTCTGCTATTCAAGCAGAATATGCCGTTGTGACTGCAAAACCCAAAAATACCAAATCATCAACAAAAGTAGCCGCTTTTTTAGTTCCCTCATGGATACCAGGGAATAAGGAAAAAGAAATCCGGAATTCGTATACAATTGATCGCCTCAAACCTAAAATGGGTACAAGCGAATTACCGACCGCAGAGGTCACATATAATGGAGCTGTCGCGTATCCTGTGGGACCTTTAGATAAAGGAGTAGCAAATGTCGTGGGAATTGTGCTTTCCATCTCTCGATTACATGTAGCATTTGGAATGGCTGCAGCAGGATTAAGAATCGCACGTGAAGCGATGTTATATGCCCAATTTAGAACAGCATTTGGTTTGCCTGTTGCTTCATTCCCCCTCATGATAAATCAAATAAAGCAACTTCATGAATATGCTCAGAGAACTGCCGCGGGAGCTTTTAAAATCTACTCAGAATATGTCCATTTTGATGAGGAACTTATCTCGGGCATCCGCGATCTAAAAGAAATTGATGATCTTGAAGAACGCAAGAGGAGATTTAGATTACGAGAGCTCATCATGCTGCAAAAGATCGTGGTTGCAGATGAGGCTCCGGCTATGACTCGATTGGCAATTTCGTTCTTTGGAGGGCATGGAGTTATGGAGGATTTTTTATCTTTCCCAAGGTTTTTACGCGATGCATTCATTATGGAGCTGTGGGAAGGCCCGCGAAATGTATTGTTAACCCAAATGCACCGCGATATGCAGCGAGTTAGAGAGTGGTATCCCCCCAATGAATTTATTAAAGATTTGTTGCAAGGTGCCGATCCAGCTGTTTTAGAGGAACTGAGCAGTGATTTTCGAGAAATAATGAATTGTGAGAGCTTATTAAGGGCCGATGAGGAAACACTTTCAATCTGTAACAAATGGCAGGAGGTCTCAAATGCCATATTCAATGAATATCAGAGAATTGCCTTGAAGGAAATGGGATATTCGGAAAAACCAATAAAATTTTCACATAGGATCGGCACGGAAGCCCCGTCCTTTAGGGCGGGGAGGAAGTGCCGTTAGATAGTATTAAGTGACAAGATTTAAATACGTGCGTTATCATTATCATTATAAGGTTGAGTTCTAATGAAGTTTTGTAAGACGGCACAG
>SHMU01000095.1 GCA_008080765.1 Promethearchaeota archaeon
ATAATTTTTTTATTAAAAACTGGTTAAATTATACAATGAACGCATGTGAAGTCTTAACTCTGTGAAATCGAAATTACTAAATCGATGGAAACTCCCCTTTTAAAAGACTAAAAAACCTAAGAAACGTAATTAAAACTACCTTAAAAAGGAGAAAAAAAAGAAAACCCAAAATGTAGGTGCATTGGAATAATTTGTTATACCTCGAGTACGTGAGGACCTCCCTCATTTGTGGAACACAACTCTCATTTCGAGAGACATGCATGAGACCCCATCTTTCTGAAGGATGGGCAACTCTCATGAGAAGGAGTAAAAGTAGTCGGAGAGGAGCTTATCCACACTCTATCCGATAGAGGCTACTGGGTTTAGCCTGTGCGAATAAGGGACATGTTCCAACCTTCGCATGAACAAATTTTATTCAAAACTGTTTCCATTTTTAACATTTTTAATATTATTGATAACCTGTTCAATAAATTCACACAAAAAATCATATTATGGTATTAATGAAATCGAAATAATTATTGCAATAGTACTTATAATAAACAATAATATCATAATAATCGTAAATATCGCCTTTTTAGAAAGCTTTTTTCTCGTCTTTTTTTTTCGTTTATAAGTAGGCATTTTTAGGTTTTATAGTTGGTTAATTATATAATCTTTTAATTTTACATCAGTAGAAAGAATATCTTCTAGGGGATCCCTTTTGTCTTTATCCTTCCTTTCCCAGTGCACTCTCTGGTGCTTAATTTTCTCATAAATATTCTGCACCCAATCATAGTTTTCAATATTATATACATAAATTGCATGATTATCATGGGTAGTATATTTAATTTCTGTTTTTGGCATCGGATTATCTCTTATTACAGATAAAAGATTTTGGGCAAATTCATGAAAATCTTCAATGAATTTTCGTTCAACAGCATCCTTTTTCAAACTGGAAGAGTTACGCCTAATTGTAAAGTAATACTTTAGCAGTTGATTTTGCCATTTCTTTGCATGAAGATAGGGATTGCTGATAATTTGCAGTATTTGCTCGCGGTAGGTTTGTATTTTTTCGAGGATCTGTATGGAATGCTCAATTGATTGGAAAAAAGCTTCAAATTTTGGAATAGTAGTTTTTATTAAATCGTGCGACTTTACCCTTTTCGGTCCTTTCGCATTAAATGATGTTACATATTGTTTCAAAGCATTGCTGACTGTCTTCAATTTATAGAATAAAGGAAGCCCTGTAAAGTAATCTGTAGGATGCCTTTCCCATTTCAATAACTTCTTGATAAGTTGTGTAAGTTTAGTGTATTTAGTCATATTATCAGTCGATTTTAATTCTTTAAGAAAGGTTTTAATTGATTTTTCTAATCTTTCATCCACTTTTTTAGCACTTTTAAATATTTCTTCGAAAGAATGGTAGACAAAAGTGCGATATGGCATATTTGCGAGGTTTTTTCTCATGAGATCTTTTTTTGGGGGAGATTTATCCGATAAACACGCTTTTGCTACTAGCTTAAAGGTTTGTCCGATTTTTGCAGTACAGATGATATAGAAATCTAAAAGATGTTGACTCACATCCTTAATAAATCCTGGAGAAAGTGTAATACTATAATATACATTATCAATTAGGTAGCTATCTTGTTTAAAGTTGGTGTTTTTTCCATTCTTTGTATAACAATGATAGATATAAATCATAACTTTATCCCTCCGTATTACATACACTCCTAAGAATAATAATGCTCCTAGTCCTAACGCAGATAGTAGGATAAGGGGAAGAAATTTCCTCAATTGAAAATCTTCCCCACCCGTATCTTCAAGATAAGGATTATAAAATACCACATCTACTTCTGAAGAGCCCATATGACCTAATGTATCATTTGCGTAGAATTTGAATGTTACTATGCCTGCAAAGAAGAGAGAGTGATCTTTTAGGGTTTGATGCCATGTTTCAGAATCTATTAATCCGGCCATAGAATTGATACTAATATTGGGGGTGCTGATAGAATTTACTTCTAAACTAAACCAGATTGAATCAAGATGGGGTTCATAAATTCCCAATAGATAAAGAGGAGGTACAAGAATAGCAATTGTTAATCCTCGTGGGAGAAAGATGCTAATCTGTGGAGGAAGCGTATCTTTTTTGATCATTATTGAAGTAAAATTGTAATTCCCTACACTATCATTCGCATGGAATGTAATCAGAACATTACCATCTGGAGAATTGATCCAAGTTAAAGAAAGTAATTGTTCAATATTTATTCCATTACTTCCTACAAAAAATATTTCTTGTCCATTATTAATCGTATACCATGTATTGTTTAAATGAGGTTCTATGATAGATACATTAAAAACGGGGGAGGTTTCTCCAAATAATGCTAAATAAAGAGGAGAATTAATCGTTACTAAGGGGGCAATGATATCCTTTCTTACAATTACAGTAGATGAATTCATATTTCCAAACGTATCATTGGCATAAAATGTAATTGTGACTGTCCCATTTCCATACATTTCCCAGATACTAGATTGGATGGTATCTAAATTATAACCATCAATACCTTCAAAGAAAGTTTTTTCACTAATACCTTCCCCATTACTCCCATTTAATACATACCAGGTTTTATCGAGATTACCTTCAAAAATAGAGACATTAAAAGCTAAAGTATCCACACCAAATAGTTGATATTGATATGGTGAATTAATGAAAACAAAAGGATCTCCGGATTCCCTATTCAGTATTGTAAAAGTGGAGTTTTCATACCCTCTAGCATCTTTTATGCGAAAGGTAACGTTAACATATCCATCTGTTAAATCTTCCCATCCCCCTAAGCTTCCATTCCTCATAGAGGTACTACCAAATACAGTATAAGTTGAATTGGAAGTTGATTTATTGAATTCATACCATATAGTACAATTTGGGGCACCTTCTACAATAGAAACAATGTAGAGCGGAATAGTTTCATTCAGTTCAGAAAAATTAGCAGGTTGGAGTATCAAAAGAACGGGGGCGTCCCACCATTTCGGTAGGTGATCTAAATGAAAAAAGTCTGCTGTTTGCTGCGTTCCATTCACAGCATACCCTATATCACCTATGCCATCATCATTGGCATCCTTCCCGGTATAATCATCCCAGTAATTGCCGATATACGAGGTATTCCAATTATTAAGATCACCTGTATCCCAGGCATTTCTCCCATTTCCTGTGAAATTGTTTTCATAAAACAAGTTATATTGAGAATTTAAATCGATAACTCTTATGCCATATAAAAAATTAGAGAAAAAATCGTTATAGGTGATATTATTGGAAGTGCTCTGAAATATATAAAGCCCTGTTTCCTCATTATTAATTATGGAATTTTCATAAATAAGATTATTATTTGCGTTGGTAATTAAGCTAATTGCATTCGTATTTGAGCTAAAGATATTATCATATATCCTATTCTCTTCTGAATTTGTGATATTAACTCCAGAGACGGTGTTGTTATAAATATTGGAATTCGCCGTGATATTGTTAGAAAAACTGGATGAGAGCAATACCCCGATCTCGTTTTTATAGATATCATTATTGGAAATAACGGTTTGATTACTATTTTGCAAGCAAATACCATTCTTATTCTCAAAAATATTATTTCCATTAATTTCATTATAAAGAGAATTAGTAATATTTATACCACAATAAGAATTTGTGTTGATGTTATTATTGCTAAGAATTTCATTGGAATTGCTGCTATCCAAGCAAATACCTTGATTATTATTATCAATGGTATTGGTTCTTATGAGAGTGCTATTGCTGTTTTGAAGATATATCCCCATTTCATTTTGATATATATTGTTTCCATTAATCTCATTATTGATTGAATCCGTAATATTGATACCGCAGTTTAAATTACTATAGATCTCATTACCAGAGATAATATAATTTGTATTGCTATTATCTAAGAGTAGTCCAATCGTATTGGTGCCAACATCATTATTTGAGATCGTATTTTCTTCACTATCCCCTAAATAGATTCCATATGGATTTAGAGTTAATATATTTCCGTTAATTTCATTGTAATCTGAAGAAGTGAGATTAATTCCAATAAAAATATTATCAAAAATTTGAATGTTAGAAAGTATATCGTTATAATCACTTGAAACAAGAACGAGCCCCACCTCGTTATCCGTTATCTCATTGCTGGAAATAGTATTTTGATTGCTGGCTTCTAAAAATATTCCATTTTTATTTGAAGCTACATAGTTATCATCAATCGTATTGTAGAAGGAATTCTTTAAGCAAATTCCATTGTTTAAATTATTTTCAATAACATTGTTATTGTTAATATTATTGGAATTGCTGGAGTTTAAGAATATGCCATCATTATTTTCAAAAATATAATTATTTGATATCGTATTATCATCGCTGTTTTCTAAATAGATTCCATAATCATTTTGGCTAATATTATTCTCGCTTACTTCATTATTATTAGAGGAAGTGAGATTTATTCCACTGTACATATTAATACTTATTTGATTGGTGGAAAGGATATCATTATAATCACTCGAGTCAAGAAAGATACCCACTTTATTTTCGGTGATGTTATTATTTGAAATGGTTGTATATCTACTATTGAATAAACAAATCCCATTTTGATTTTGTATAAGAGTATTATTATCAATTAAATTAGATTCTGAATCAGTTATATTAATCCCGCATATATCATTATTTTCTATGACATTCGCAGTTATATTATTAGTATTAGAATTATTTGTAAGATGGATTCCGCATGTACTATTTGTATTAACTTGATTTTCAAAAATCGTATTGGAACTGCTTTCTTCAAGATAAATATTATTTTGGGTATTTCCCATTAATTCATTATCATGAATAAACACATCTGTGGAATTATAAAGGTTAATTCCATGCATAAAATTGTCATATATTAAATTTCCAATAAGATTATTTCCATCGCTGTTGTTTAAGAAGACGCCTGATTGCCCATTCATGGATGCATTGTTGTTTAAAAGACTATTCTCAAAAATATTTCTAAAATAGATGCCATTTAGTATATTGGATGTTATATTATTTTTTTCAAGAATATTCTGAGTACTCAATTTGAAAAGACTGAATTTTCTGGAATAACTCTGAGTTGAATTAGTAAGCCCCAAAAATTCTGAATAAATAGAATCTTTGCCGAAATTAAGTCCGCAAACATACCCATCAGCTGTATAGTTTATATTTAGGTAGTTAAACACAATATCCCCAGATTCAAATAATAGCACTTCAAGATTACCAATATATTTTCCATTATAATGTTGTATATCAACCCATTGGATCACAACACAAGATTGACTGTTAATTTCTGTATTTTGTACATAAATAGTACCACCTCCGCCTCCATAAGCTGTTTGAAAATCATCCCAGAAAGGAGCAATCAGATAATAATTATCTAAATCTGAGGATGGTAATGGATCTTCCGTATAATCATTCGGTGTTGAATCAGAAAAAGAAAGATATCCATTTGCGCTAATATAGACAGTGGAAAAATTGGTATCATAAAATTGGAACTCAAATGGAAGAGTATAAGAAGTATAATTATCATCATTTAATAATAATTCTGTTCCAAAACTGGCATCAAACCACGAAAATGTATACTCATTATCATTATAATCTAAAAGAATATCATCATCTTCTAAATATATGCCATTTAATTGATTATAACGTATTATGTTGAGAGATATATTGTTTGAATTACATTGATCGTACAGGTGAACACCATTACCCGTATTATTTAAAATTATATTTTCAATTACTTTATTACTATCACTAAGATGAGTGATATAAATCCCATCATTGCCATTTAAAGTAATATTAGTCATAGTGATGAGATTGCCATCACAATCATTATAAATATAAATCCCGTAATCTCCATTATTATACAAATTAGTTGAATGTATTTCATTATTATTGCAACTGTTTTCCAGTGAAATTCCGTTATGAGAACCACCCATAATGGTATTATTAAATAATATATTGGAATTGCAATTGTTTTCCAGATGAATCTCGTTATTTGAATTGGTACAATTAATTTCATTAAAATCACATCCCCCTTGTAATGAAATCCCATGATTAGCACAATCAAATATTTTATTTGAGAGTATTTCATTATTATCGCAACTGTCTTCCAGTGAAATTCCGTTATGAGAACCGCCCATAATGGTATTGTTAAATAAAATATTGGAATTGCAATTGTTTTCCAGATGAATCTCGTTATTTGAATTAGTACAATTAATTTCATTAAGATCGCATCCTTCTTGTAATAAAATGGCATATCCTCCATTGTTATTTACTTCATTTTCCAAAATAAGATTATTATCACAATTATTAGCCAGAACGATGCCATCGTTTGCATTGGCATTTACCAAATTTTTAAAGATGAGATTTTCATCGCAATTATCAGTAAGAGTTATCGCATATTGATTATTGCTTGATACGTTGTTTTCTGTAATATTATTAAGATTGCAGTAATGAAGAAGGTAAACACCGTATTCATCATTATTTAACACCGTGGTATTAAATAAGAAATTATCTTCACTATAGGTCAGATAAATTCCGTACATAGTATTATATGAAGCATCAATATCTTCTACGGAATTATTATAGCAATAATGAAGCATGATACTAATAGAGCCATGAGAAAGATTATAGGGCGATGCTGAGGAATAAACAAGAGAATCATTACAATTAACCAATAGTATCTGTCCGGGCATCCCAGCCCATTCAAAATTAGTGGAAGCTAACCCTGTACGCCCTTGATAATAATACACTGTTCTATTATTCACTTTATTTGACGTTGGGATGGTATGGGAAGATAATGCTTGCTTGGAGCCTTCAATATTTATCCCACATTCATACATAAGATTTTCATGCATAGAGCAATTCCACGAGTTTATAATCCAAATGGCACATTTTCCACAATTAGATGCTTCATTTTTATAAATGGTACAATTATTGCAGTTATTTTCCAAATGAATTCCTGTTTTTCCATTCTCATCTATATTATTTCCAGAAATATTACAGAAATTACATGAATCATAAAGAAAAATTCCATATCGAGCATTTGCACATGCAGAATTATTGAAAAGAGTGCAATTGAGGCAATTATTTTGTAAATAAATCCCATAAATATTGCTATTTACCGAATTTTGAGTAAGATTACATTCATTACAGCTATCATTTACAAATATCCCATAAAGCTGATTATAATTAGCTGTAATATTAAAAAGAGTACATTGACTACTCTGGAATAAATAAATTCCATATCTATTGGAATTGGAAGCATTCAGGTTTTTTAGAGTATTATTATTACAATAAAGGAATGAGGTTCCAATTGTCCCTTCAGAAATGTTATAGTATCCTGTAAGTTGAGAGTGGTTGCAATTTACTAATATAATCTGTCCGGGCATCCCATCCCATTCAAAATCGCCCGAGGTAAGGTTCACCTGTCCTTGATAGTAATAGACCGTTCGATCGTTCACATTATTTGATGTGGGTATAGTATGGGAACTCGCTTCTTTAAGTGTTCCAAAGACTCCAATCCCGCAAGAATACATTAAATTTGCTGTGAGAGTATGATTTTCTCCAGAAAGATAGATTCCAAAATCTTCACTAAATTCAATTTCATTCTGGATAATAGTTGAATTAATAGAATGCTTTATAAAAATCCCATGTATCGAGATATTATTGATCTGATTTTTAGTTATATTATTAAAATCAGAAAGGATTACATACAATCCATATTGCTCATAATTACTGATATTATTTTGAAAAAGAGTATTATAATTACAATTGGTATCAAGGCAAATCCCAATTTTTGCAGAAACTCCGGAATCCATTGAAAGATCATTGTTTAAAATGGAGTTGTTATTGCAATTATTTTGTAAATATAGTGCAATCTCTCTGCAATTTGTCAATATATTGCCAGAGAATGTGTTATTGCTACTTTCTTCAAGAAAGATCGCAATATTATTCAATGAACAGTTGTTATTTATGATTTCTCCATTTTTCACATTATAAAGATAGATTCCGGAAGAGATATTTTCAGAATTAGAGGATTTAAGTGTACAATTATTCAAAATAAAATAGGCAGATGAATTTCTAATTTGAAGGGCGTGCACACGGTTGGGATAGCTAATACGTCCTGGAACATTTTCAGCATCAATAGTGATATTATGAATTTGGTAAGGATCGATGCTCGTCCCGTTCCCTGAACACCAAGGCATTTCGGCGACCTCTTCCCATGTGAACTGCCATAATAAAGGAGAGGAGCCGGAATCATCAATAATGAAAGGATCTAAGAACCATCGTCCATAAATATCTTGGCAATAATTATCTTGGATAATGTTTGCTTTACAATCAGCAGTTTCATAAATGCAACCTTTTCCATTTTTAATTAGAAAATTAGCTGTTACATTATTTTTTCCGCTTGATAGACTTAGAAAAATAGCATATTCGCTATTTTGAGTTGCGTTATTGAAGATAATCTGATTATTATAACAATATTCGCTAAGATTAATTCCACTTAATCCATTCATTATAAGATCATTAGATGTAAGAATATTATCATCACTTTTAGCACTTAAAGAAAGTCCAGAGTAGAGATTAGCACTAATATTGTTATTCTCTATCGTATTTTCATCACTATAACGTAAGAGCACACCATTTTGGCTATTATTAAATACGTTATTATTACTGATAACATTTTGGATACTTTCATAAAGAAAGATACCATTTTGTTGGTTTTCCGAAATTTCAATATTTGCAGAAATAGTATTAAACATAGAAGAATAAAATGCTACTCCGGAGTTTTCATTGCTTTTTATACTATTTTGGGTGATATTATTATAATTTGAATTGACTATATTAACACCATCATTTTTATTTTCATTAATGCTATTATTTGAAACTTTATTTAGATTAGAGCCCACCAATGCCATTCCATAATAATCATTAAAGCTGATTTGAATATTATCAAATATTTCATTTCCATTCGACAAGGATAGATTAATTCCGCACAAAAAATTCTTGCTAATATTGTTTAGAGTAATTTTATTACTATTAGAATTTATTAGATGCAGCCCATTAGTATTACTACTTATATTATTTTTTGAGACAAAATTGTTCTCACTAGTATCGAATCGAATTCCATTAGCCGCTTGATTTATATCGTTGCCAAGAATGAAGTTGAAGGCCGATTGAATTATATTTATAGCATTTAAAGAATTGTCATATAATTGATTACCGGTGATATTATTATCGTAAGAATTGAATAGGATAGCTCCATCTTCATTATTTTTCTCAATTGAGTTACTTTTAAGAGTATTATTATTACTGGAACTTAAATAGACTCCATTTAGGTTGAAACTGATATTATTAGCGGAGAAATTATTCAAATTAGAATCTGAGAGATTGATTCCTAATATGTTATGATCAAAGATATTATTTTTCGTGATATTATTGAGTAAAGATGTAATAAGCATAATACCATTACTGTTTGAATTAATAGAATTATTATAAATGGTATTAGTTTGAGAATTTTCCAATTCTAAGCCATAAAGATTTGAATATAGGTTATTATTATCCAAAAAATTCAAGCTTGAATTTAGTAAATAACATCCCGATAATGCATTATCGAAAATCTCATTGAGAGAAATGTTATTATTATAAGAATATGCCATATTAATTCCAATTTCATTATCAATAAAATTATTCAAGAGTACCACTGTTCTATTACTAGAATCTAAAAATAATCCACTTCCATAGTTATTTGAGAGATTGCAATCTTGAATTATTCCATTTTTTGAATTTTGGATGAATATTCCAGCCTCATCACTTTTGGCATTGTAGATTGTACAATTTTTAATAAGAAAATTGGATTCAGAATTGAAGATGCTAATCCCCGAGCCTTGACCTTTTACATCTATGATTAAGTCTTGAATGAGGTAAGGATCAGATTCGCTTCCAGAACCTTCACACCACCATTTAACACGTGATAATTGTGACCAGGTGTAGAGTGTGTCCGTCGTTTCATTAATCTCAATTAAACTTCCATTATAATAGGGAATACTAGCGAGTGGATAAGTATCGCTGCTATTTGCACCACCTTGAATGAATTCATAGGGAATATCAATTATCGCATCTATTGGAGAACTATCAGGGCTAGTATGATTATTCCAGTAGTTTCCTACTACAGAGTTATTCCATTCATTGTTTGTTCCATTGTCAAATGCATGAAGAGTATTATCTAAAAAGGCATTATAAAAGATGAGAGTATCTTTACATGTGATATTCTCAATACTTAGTCCGATTGTATTGGCAATTATCTTATTTTTAGTGATGGTAGTATTATCTGAATTGTTAAATAAAGCTATCGCATAATTGTTATATTTGAAGTTATTTAGAGATATATTATTATCATTACAATATTGTAAATCACCATTCATGGTGCTGGAAAGATTTACTCCAATACTATTATTTACAATGGTGTTTGAGAGAATAGAATTATTGAAGCTTCCAAATCCCTCAATTCCGCTTCCGCTACTATTAAATATATAATTGTACTCCATGCGATTATTGTTCCCCCCTATAATTAATATTCCTATGGAGTTGTCAGAAAGATTATTTGAAAGAAGAAGTCCATTACTAGCATTAACAAGTTTAATTGCGGCATTGCTTCCATTTGCGGAAAATGAGAGCGTACAATTATTGATTTTAAAATAAGCATTGGAATTGAGAATAGTAATACAACTATTTGAAGATAAACCGTTTATTGTAATATTTTCTAAGAGATAGGGATCAGCTAATGTACCATTTCCAGAACACCACTCATTTGAGATAGCCCAACTCCAATTATGAGCCCCAACTCCCTCCGCCGTCCCATTAATTAAAATTGGACTTCCAGTAAGATCCCAGAAGTTTGATTTTTGAGGATTTTGTGGTTCTTGATTAATAATTATAAGGGGAAGGGTATTGTCATTTTCTTGGTTGATAGTAGTTATTTGGGAGATACCGAAGATTGATATAAATGAAATACTGAGGAAAAATAATATTAATAAGTAGCCCTTGCGAATATCAATCATCTTAACCACTGTGTTTTATTAAATAATTTTATCTCATAAAATTTGAAATAAAAAACCAATATAATCTTAAGATCAACACAAAATTTTTAAACTTTTTTAAGATATGAAGTTTTTGTCTTTTCATAAACATCAAACACGGATATCTTTACAACTGAACAAGTACTATCAATTCTAACTATCATCTCCAAAATGTCATATCAAAAGTTTATAGAGTCCATACAATTGATTTACAAGTACTATCATTTCCAAATATCATGAATTTTTCAAAGTATTTTATGCTAATTATAAAATGATTTTTTAACCAAGTCTACCACCAATTGACGCATTTGAAATTGCAATTATATAGAATTAGTTGTGAAATTGAAAAGAGAAAGGAAAATAAGAATCCTTACTCAAGTTATTTGCCCAATACTTTACCTAGATGGTTTTTTAATAAAATACCAATAAATTTTTTAATTAACCAAAAGAAATATTATTTAATCTAGAAAAAAATTATCAATAAAAATTATAAAAAACAAAAAAAATTTTAAGTGACACAAATATGACACCTTTATTTGGAGGCGGCGAGAAAGAGAAAGAAAAGCAGAAGAAAGAAAAGAAAAGAGCACCCATGGGTTGGGACGCAGAAGATTCTGAAGAAAGACTTGAAGCTGAAGGCTTAAAACGCACAGAGATGGATGTGGGCAGGGTAGAGTTAGTAGATACCGACAAATCTACCCCTGTTATCGAAACATATGATGAAGATACAGGAGAATTAGAAGGATCCATTGCATTAAAGAATGGGAACCGCGAAGGCCTATTAGCCTTAGTGAAAATCATTGAGGAAGTAGATGTTGAGCAAGACCACGATGTTAATATAGAATCAATCGATTTTAAGGGAATGCTAAATGTTGAAAATCCTTCTAAAAAGGATAGAATTTGGGATATCGATCTTGTCTTGAAAGATATCGGAGCGACTGATTTAGAAACAGAAGAGATTAAAATCATTGAATTAGGAACAGATGATAAAAACAATGTGGATTCTCGAGAATTTCAGCTAAGTGGTAAACCAAAGAATCTTCTAGTGGTAAAAGAATATATTAATTCATTGCCAGATGCAGACAGTATCCTAAATCGTCGAGATATCGAGCGTGATTTAGAACGAATTGAAGAAGAACAACTTGAAGAAGCAGAAGAAGGAGAGGAAGGATATACATCATCCCAAGCGCTAGATTTAGAATCCTTTGCCATCCCAATACAGAAAGAAAATCCCGTGTATTTTACTATTGCAATAAAAAATCTATTTCCCACCGCAGTCAAAAATATAGAGTTAACCAAGAACATTCCAGATGATTTCTTAGATGTAAACATTACTGACACTTCTGCTGGGTATGCAGATGTTGGTGAGGGAAAAATAGTATGGACAATTGAAGAAAAAATTCCATCTGGAACAATAATACTTCTCAAATTTACTGCAGCAGTATTCGCCGAAAGTATTGATAAGATAAAAACCGGAACTATTGATATCAAATATGAGGGCACTTCTTCCTTTGCGAAAGGTTTATCAATTAATAAATTTGATGCATATACTCGAAACCGATTCTACGTGGATGCAATTGAACGAGATGAGGAGCCAGAGGTTTGGGACTGCTCTCTTGTATTTGAAAACACATCTGAGTTTATATTACAATTAATGAATGCTGATGTATATTCTCCTGAAAATGAGGACATGAAATTAGTGGATGTTGATCCAAATGATGTGCCACCTCTTCCCTCAGGAGCGAGATGGTATTCAAGATCTTGGATGTATGAATCAGCTGACATTCCACGATTTAGTAAATTATTAGAATTTCGAGTAATGCCCGATTTTCAGACTCTTGTAAACGGTACATTGGCAATTTCTGATGTAGAATTATATGTTGCGAGCATCACTGGAGATGTTGTTTTCAGTAGAAAAGAAGAGATCAAAGAAAGAGAAGTTGAAACCATTAATGTTCCCACCTATAAGGAGACTGATGTATATGCTTCTTTACGAATTGAAAATAACGGATCAGCTCCTCTTAATGAACTTATAATAACTCATAGAAATTTTAATGCGGAATATACACCTCCCACTGCAGAAGAAATCAAAATTTTATGGGATGATAGTGAAATTGATGTATCATCAGATGCGATTAGCGTAGGATCGGAAGAGCTTGTGATTTCCCTTGAAAACCTTAAGGAATCCACCACGGGTATGTTTGAACCTGAATCTGTATTAGAGATTCAATATCCAATTCATTGTATTGAGCCTGCAAAAGAATCCGTATTTGAATCCGAAATTGTATATATTGCAAACACGCTACCCGTTAGTCAGGAAATTGAATTTATTCCAGAGGTTCCAGTTATCGAAGCGATTCACATCAGAAGAAAATTCAGAGTGGGAAAGGAAGTTATGCCCATTGGAGCGCTCGGAAATTACCAAATCATCCTATCTATTGAGAACATCGGTGATATGACTTTAGAGAACCTCACACTTATGGATGCCGTACCCGATAATTTCGAATATGGAGAGTATTCAGTAGAGCCGGAAATTACCGATGAAGTAGGAAAGGATACGCTTAAGTGGGAGATTGATAAGCTTGAACCTGCTGAGCGACTTGAAATTACCTATGAAATCACCGGTAAGGGCGAATATCATCCATCAGATGCTCAATTAGCATTATAAGTTTCTTTTTATTTTATAAATCCTATTTTTTTTATTGCTTTCTTTATAATTTTTACAATTTTTTTAAAATCTTTAGGATGCATTTTTTGATTAAAGAATTGTTTTTCCAAGAGCGCTTAAAATTAATTCTACAGCAAGTCTACCCGTTTGGTTTTCATGATCCAAGATAGGGTTTACTTCCACAACATCCATAGAAACCATTTTATCACTTTCTGCAATAAGTTCACATGCTAAATGAGCCTCTCTATAAGTCAGCCCTCCTCTTACAGTCGTTCCAGTACCTGGAGCTACTGCTGGTTCGATTGAATCTATGTCTAAACTAAAATGAAAGACCCCTTTTTTAGAGTATTGAGAGATTTTATTAATAGCTTGCGTAATAACTTCGGAAATTCCTAATTCATCTATTTTTTTTATTGTTATAACTGAAATATCACTTTTTTTAATATTTTCTTTTTCTAACTTGTCGAGCTTTCTAACCCCGATCAAATGGACTAAGCTATCTTTTATCATTGGTACTTTATTAGCTAATCCGATCAATGCTGCATCCCCACGACCAGTAATTGCTGCTAAAGTCATTCCATGAATATTTCCTGAGGGTGTAGTTTGAGTTGTATTAAAATCTCCATGAGCATCCATATAGATTAATCCCATATCAGGATATTTTGAAATCATACCCGCAATGACGCCCAAAGTAATAGAATGATCACCTCCTAAGACCAAGGGAAATGTATCACCTTTTAAAAATGAATTTAGTTTATCCTTAAGCATTTTATTATGGTTAACAACATCCTCAAGAAATCTAAGTTTAGGATTACCCATATTACCTGTTTCATAAGAGGAGCACTCAATATCTCCATTGTCTATAACTTCATATCCTAAGTCGGAGAGTTTAGAATTTAATTTAGCAAATCTTATTGCGCTGGGTCCCATATCCACTCCCCTACGATTTTGCCCTAAATCATGCCGCATTCCAATTATATCAATCTTTTTTGTCATGGTTTTTAGAAGAGAAATCCAAATTAAAAATGTAAGTGATTTTAAGTATTGAAGCCTCCCCGCCCTAAAGGACGGGGATTCCCACGAGTCCACTAAGCATTAGCTGGCGGGCATATCTTAGGGCTGTTTGTCGCGGTAAACCCCTTCCACGTGCGTAGAAAGGATTCCTCCTTCAAGGAGGGTTGATGCGATAAGTCATCGGATGTCAAGAACGTTACCAT
>SHMU01000096.1 GCA_008080765.1 Promethearchaeota archaeon
GGGCGATTCATAACTGGAGGCGAAGCAAAAGATTTTTTTGTTTTTGTTTACTAGTGATTTTTTGTCGTTGATACCCCGCTCGATATCATAAAAGAAAATAAGGATAAATATAAAGAACGTGATGAAAGTAATCCTTCTCAGTTAAATGGTTATGTTTTTTCTCAAATGTATCTTGATATAATTTATAAAGATCCTATAAAGGTGGAGGGTATCAGTGAAAATTTGCTAGTCTATGATTATTACATTATTATTACAGTGGGCGAATTCTTTAAAGCACTTTGGGATAATAAATTTATATCAGACAAAGAATATAAACGACTATGTGATACTTATAGGAATAAATTAAATCTTTATTATATAAAATTTTATGAATCTGATGGAATACTTCATAAAAGGGACGGAGAAGGATTTTGGAGAAGTTTACAATTAGGTATTATGGGCACTTCTGAAAGAAGTGTTAAGCTTAGAGAAGAGGTAGAAGGGTTGCCTGGAAATATTGAGGCTAGGTTGCGCGCTGCATCAGATTTGGATGAGTTGGAAATAGTGTTAGGTGAGGACTTTTTTAATGATAAACAATATATTAATGAGAGATACGAGATGTGGCAACAGGCATTAGATATTGATGATTACAAGACTGCAAGACCTAATGAAGTTGATGATCATTTCATTTTAAGATTACCTACATGGAAAGAGTTTGGGTATGATAGAGATCATGGATGTCGAATTCGAATAGGGAGAATTTTTGACGGATTTGAGGACGATCTAAAAAAACTTCTTAATGATAAAGAATTCACTTTTGAAAAAATCAACTACGATAGATTATTTACTATTAACTGGAGATCAAGGGTTAGCTAATAAATATTTTTTTAATAATATTTTTTGATATATTAATACGCAGTTTTTATAATTATAAATATAATTTTTAAGATAATGATTTGATAATATGAAAATTGAATTTGGCAACTTTTATTGTTTTTTTGATACAATCTCTGAAGTAATAGAAAAGTGGCGTAAAATTTGGCTTACACCAAAAATTCGTATTCGTCCAGTAGATTATCTTATTTTTTTCAAAACTGTATCATGTGGAGATAAATTTATCAATGTAGATAAGGATAAAGTACTCTATAGTATTCTTTTCCTAATCAAATCCCAAAATATTGACCAAGATGTGAATCATATTAGAAAAAAATTCTATTCAACTGAAAGGAGTCATTATGTGTGTCTTAATAATTATTTAGATGCTGATCAAGATAAAAACTGGATTTTAAGGAGGAATGAAAAACATTTTTCTTCCATTACAAGTCTTATTCACAATGCACATTATAACCATTATTTTGAAATGGGAAGTTTAACAAAAGATATCAAAAAAATTATAAATTACTATTTAAATATTTCCTCATTCTAATATATTTATTATTATTGTTAGATTGTTAAATTGATAGAATTATTTTAGGTTTTAGGGAAAAAAGCATCCATTCAAGATTTCATTGGTACCAAATATTATAATAAAAAATATTAATAAATTTAGATTCAAAATGAGAAGTATTAAAATATTTTGTAGTAAGTATAGAGTTGATTATCGTTTATTCTCGTATTATCAAGAGATTACTCATTTTTTCTCTAAAGAGATTTTTTGCTGTAGGATCACTTGCATCCATTAATATCTTCAATAAAAAAAGGGATTCTTTTTAATTTAGTTTTAGGATTTTGGAATGAATTAAACATTCAAAGAGTGTTTATTTTCTTCTTTTGTAAAATATCTCAAATAATTTTGCTGATGGATTAGACAAGTTACATTAGAAAGCCCACTTGTCGATCTCTTCGCAACTTCTTCTTTTAACACCTTTTTAGCTTTAGAATCTCCGACATTTGTTAATTTTCGATAATAGAGAATTTGGCCTTTTCTATAGATGTAAATCTGCCTTAACATTAGTGATCACTTTAATTCTGAAATATATTTTACTAAGTCTTTTATAACTGAATATTTTTCTTTATTATTTATCCTGTTTTGAATGGAATGTTCCATTTGGGTTATTTCTTCAGAAAAATCAAACGATGAAACGTCCGGTTCTTCTAACTGATGGATTTTATTTACTAACCGTGCTAAAAAGGCATTAATATTTTTTGAATATTTTGTCAAATCAATGTCTGAGGTTAACTTGGAAATCAATATCAAATCATTACTGAAGTTGAAGACATAAAAAAAGTCCTTACTTTCAAGGATAAAAGATTTAATACTTTCTAAATCAAGTGATTTTGCGACATTTTTTCTATTAGCTACTAATTTCAAAATTTTGGGATGAAGTACTGAATCTTTGGGGAATTCTTTAATGGAAGAGCCCAAGATGATGCCATATTGATTTACTAGGCAACATTGCGTTTTTAGCTCCTTAGTAAGTTCCTTGATAACCCCTTCATATTCTTCGGTTTTCATAAATTTAAGGTAAAGCTTCTTTTGCTTCTTTTAATTTTTTAATTTATTATATACTACATATAAAAATAGGCTTTAAATTTTTATACTCTTCCGAAAATTAAGCCTTAATCTACTACATATAAAATAAAAGTTATCTCCTAAAAAGTTATGCCAAGCACCCTTTATCGTACTCATATAACGAATGAGGAATCAGATGTAACGATAATTTCTGATGTAAAGATGGCTATTTTTGAAGCGATAAAAGAATTGAAAAAGCAGAGAACCATCTTAAAAAACTACATATGTACTCATAAACAATTTCTCACCTCCTTTTCTCCTGTGAAAAGTGAATCTGACGAGAAAATTATAAATTTGATGGTTGAGGGCGCTACTATATTCAATGTTGGTCCGATGGCAGCCGTAGCGGGAGCCCTTGCTGATTTAATGTTGAATTCTATGAAAAAAACTGGTGAATCATACCCTTTACCTCCAAAAGTTGTGCTTATAGAGAATGGAGGGGAGATTGCAATTGATTCAGAGCAACCCCTCCGGATCGCGCTCTATGCGGGACATAATGAATTGAATGCTAATGTAGGTTTTCTTATACAAAAAGGGGATTGTCCTCTTGGAATTGCAACCAGCTCGGCAACCATTGGACATGCTATTAGTCTTGGTGAGGCAGATGCTGTGACTATTTTTGCCAAGAATGCCACTCTTGCAGATGCAGGAGCTACTAAAATAGCTAATTTGGTGAAAGGAGAGGATATTGAAAAATCAATAAAATATGCCTTAGATGTTGTTGATAAAATGCAAGAGATTCAAGGAGCGTTTATTAGCCGAGAAGGCTATGTAGGTACAACGGGCAGGCTTCCCCAAATCATTAAAATTCAAGGTCAACCAAATGGTATAGTGTGGGGAAACCTCAAAAATATTTTACCCGATGATTTTGAACTACTTTAGGAAGTGCTCTCATAGAATTATTGCGATAAAATTACATGATCAGTCCTTTAAAATAATAAAATGATAAAAGGGAAATAAATATTAATAAAATTCAAAATAATAAAACAAGAAATAAAAAATGAGAGATAAGTAAAAATTCCTTTCTCGGAGTGATTATATCGGAGATATTATATTATATCACCCAATAAAGGGGATCTTCTATTAGATCTAAATCCTTTGCGCTAAAAATACGATTTAAATAAGGTAAATTATAATAGATAAATAGATCAAACCGATGTAAATAGCCATATATTTGTGAAAAGCTTTCAAATGTCTGATAGGGTTCCGAAGGTAATAAAATATAGAGTTCTTTGTCAAAAATATTTTTTAATCCTTGTAATATATTGATACCCAATTTTACATGATTTTCGGGAAGAGCAAAATTATCATCAAGAATAAGATGTCCCATAATATCATTTAGCATTAGATTCTCGTTATCTAAGTAATAAGGATACCCATTAAAGAGAAATGTATAATAATATCCGTATTTTGCGATAATTCCATTTCTACCTGTCGTAAGAGGATGATACCATTTGCTCACGCTGGCTTCTCTCCTATTAAGACTATCTTCTCTACAAAACTGAGTAAGTTCTGTTAAAGAGGAAAAGAACGAAAAAATAATGATGATAATAATATATACCTTAATTTTAGTGATATGCATGGCTTTAATTTTTATTAATTTGTAAATATAGGAGATAAATCCTATTAAGATTACGGGAGAGGCCATATGCAAAATTCTTAACCATAAACCCTCTACAGCTACTACAAGATCAAATAATAATCCAAATGCCATAAGAAACCCTAACCCTACTAGCCAAATGAACAAAAATTTTCCTTTTGTTGATTTTTGAAAGAATATATAACCCCAAACTGAGAAGAAGGCAAAAATTATGATTTCAATGACTACTAAAATTGTGGTAATAGATAATTGAAATAAGAAAATATTTCCAAGAAAAAAGATGAAGGTAAATAAGCCCACAATAAAGATGGACAGAGGAATTATTACTTTAATTTCCCTTGATTTATAATTTTCAAGCAAACTATAATTAATATTTAAGAGTTCTTTTTGGGCAAACGTTATATTTTTTATAAATGAACGGATAATTGGGAAAAAACACACCCCTAACGCAATTAAGCCGAAAAAATAG
The DNA here is from genome assembly GCA_008080765.1 of Promethearchaeota archaeon. GTDB lineage: Archaea > Asgardarchaeota > Lokiarchaeia > Sigyniarchaeales > SOKP01 > TEKIR-8. The sequence goes on from SHMU01000096.1 coordinate 4,561, forward strand.
TAATATATTGGCAGCGTAAAAAAAGAGTTAAATTCACTAAAATGACCCGTGGCAAAATCAAAGAGAAAACAAAGTAAAAAGATACCTGCCAAACCTCCTAGGAATATGAAGTCAATAGCTCTCCTATAATCTTTCAGAAAATATATCAAAAATATCCATAGATAGGAAATTAAAAAGATCATGGTTACCAAAGAATGTGTGAACAAAGAACTTACAAATAGGATGAGGATTAAAGGATATATTGTTCCCATCTTTCGCAGTAGTGTTTTAGAAGCAAGTTCCTTCTGTTCAATAAAAATACCAATTCTCATAAAAAGTAAATAAAATATTAAGAGACTTTGCATTAACGCTAATGTGACTGCCCAGTATTGGTGCATGATTTGTCCATATCCAAGAGAAGAGATTTCAGCAATTAAAACTCCCAATATTGCAAGATTTTTATTTTTGAATATTCTCATGAATAGTATATATACCACCAATCCTGACATCGGTACACTAAAGAAAACATAGAATTGGGGGAGTATGAGGTATTCGACTCCAGAAAAAAAGTAAAAGAGTGCTCCAATAATGTGTAATCCTACATTTCCAAGGTATTCTTCAAGAGGGAGATAATTGATCTCTGTAATCAATTTGACTATAGAAATATGGAGCCAAGGATCAGTACCGCTGAATATTCTGCTTGCTGCTAGGTTAAAGATACATAATAGAAATAAGAGGATTCCAATTAAAATACCATTAAGCTCAACTCTCTTGAAATAGTGGGTAATTGAAAATTCACGTATGAATTCTTGTTTCTCTCTTTCATCATATCTCGTTAAGATTCTAACCATAAAAGTCTTTTTTATTGCATAAATTAAGGAAAGTCCTACTATCATGGAATATGTTAATAATAGAGAGATGAAGAAAAATATATTCGTGATAGCAAATGCTAATAAATGTCCCACATATCCTATAATTATATAAAATGACAAATTAATAATACTCATTAAGCATATACGTTCTAATATATTAAAATCAGCGTTGCGCAATATTATGAAAAATATAGGATAACTGGGCAATATAAAAATAACAAATAATCCACTCACGATAAGCACAAATTGGTAGCATAATAATATAACAGTATATTGTGATAAAACAGTGATTAGATCTGCATTCCATATATGTATTCCAACAATACTTAAACAAAGTACAGATACTATAAATATGATTAAATGAATACGCTGTTTCATGAAAAAAATGAAAGAATTGAATATGTTCATTTTAAATATCTGAGCAGATAAGTTAATTTTGTTTGAAAATTAAATCAAGAAAAGTTTTCATTCAAATTAAAGCCTTTGAATATACTTTTCGAGCTTAAAATATTGAATAATTTTTTACAGTTAAATATTTTTTTTTGAATTGAAAGATCTCTTAAAGGACTTTTGATAAATCTTTAATTTTTTTAAACTTTTAAAAGATCATAGATAAATTTTTGATACTATACTCTGAGTTCCGAGTATTTCTATAAATAGCAATAACATTAATGGTAAACTGATGAAAGATCTAGTCGTAGGAGCTGGACTTGCAGGATTATACCAAGCCGATGTATTACTGAATAAGGGCAATGAAATCACCCTTTTAGAAAAGACGGATAATATTGGCGGGCAGATGAGAACGTTTAAATATCTTCATGAGGAAGAGGAATATTATTTCGATGTGGGACCTCATATAAGTCCTAAATATCATCCTGTATGGTATGAATTTAGTCGAAATGTAGATTGGGTGAAAATACCTACTCCTATAACGTCAAATATTAAAATGAAAAAGGATTTAGATTTAATCTTTCCCCCTTGTAGACAAAATATTGGGTTGCTGAATCTGCATGATGTAGTTGATCTGTTTCGTATAGTTCCTTCATACTTGAAACGTTCTTTTTTCAAAATGGAGGAAAATAATCTACAAGATTTTCTCATAAATTCTTGGGGAGAAGAATTCTATTATAAATACTTGATGAAACTTATATCGACTTATTTTAAATTATCACCTCCAGAAATTTCCAAAACATTTAAGTTTAGAGTTTCTGCTCCAAAGCTGAAATCATTTTTTTATTATAAGAAATTTGATTATTATTATCCTAAATATGGTATGTTTGAAGTTATTAAATACCTTAAAAGAAAAATTTTAGATTACAATGGACATCTCAAATTAAACTCAGAAATTATACAAATAGATTTTTCCAACAAATCTCCAGAAGTTACTTATTCACACGACGGTAAAATTACAAGAGAACAATTTGACAGAATCTTTTGGACGGGTTCTGTATCGGATCTTTCTGAAATTATGAATTATAAGGAGAAACAAAAGTTAGATTACCGGGATTTGTTGATAGTTAATATAGCAGTTAAAAAACCTAATATTTTGGGGTTTATTACTCATACAACCTATGTCACAATCCCTCAGATTGTATTTCATAGAATTTATGAGCCAAAGAAATTAAGTCCTTATATGGCGCCAGAAAATAAGACTTCAGCATGTTTGGAAGTAACGCTTAAAAAATCGAATAATAATATAGCTGAGATTGTAAAAAATGCGGTAAAGCAATTTAAGTACCTCTATAATTTGCAAAATGAAGATTGTGCTTATTTAGGACATGAAGTAATAGAGGATGTATATCCTTTGATGTATGTGAATTATAAAGAAAGTGTGAGCAGTCTCAAGCAAAAAATTCCTGAAAATCTTTATTTGGTGGGTCGTACGGGTACATATCACCCTAATACTATCGACGAAACTATTGATTCTGTTATCCAATAACTTTACTTATTTATCAGATAATTTTTTTTGCCAATCAAATGTTTTCTGCAAACCTTCATCTATATCGATTCTTGGAATATATCCAATCATCTTTTTCGCTTTTGTAATATCAGAGTAAGTGACCTCAACATCCCCTTTCTTTTTCTCTACATACTTCACATTTTTAGGTTTTTGTGCAATTTCATACATTTTGACAATTAATTCATTTACTGATACTGGATTGGAGCACCCCAGATTAAGCATCTCTCCATTTACATTATGATGTTCTGCGGCTAAAATCAATCCTTCTACTATATTGGATATGTAGGTGAAGTCTCTCAATTGTTTACCATCCCCATAGATGGTAATAACCCCATCATTCAAAATAAGGTTAAAGAATTTTCTAATTGCCATATCAGGTCGTCCTCGAGGACCATATACCGTATAAAATCTTAAGGAGGTAATTGGTAAATTATATTCTCGAAAATAATAATCTGCATATTGTTCACAACATAGTTTAGAAACTGCATATGGGGAGATGGGGTTTTTTGGATGCTCCTCATCAACGGGAGTATAAATTGGATTCCCATAAACAGAAGAAGAAGAGGCAAAAATCAGCTTCTCCACCCTTACATTTTTAGCATATTCCAATATATTCACCGTGCTAGCAATATTATTGGTTGTGACTTCTGCCGCATTTTCAATTGAATATCTCACCCCTGCTTGAGCCGCTAAATGAAAGATAATATCAATATTATCTATAAGTTCCTCAAGAATAGAATAATTAACTAAATCACCTCTGATCAAGATAAAATCCTTATTCTCTTCATAGGACGTTAATATCTCGTCAATTCTTTTCTCTTTACCGCTATAATAATTATTAAAATTATCAATGAGAATACAAAAATTATTATTTTCAAGCAAAATTTCGGTAAGATTAGAGCCAATAAATCCCGCTCCACCGGTTATTACAACATTCTTATTTTTTAACATTTTCCTGAGAATCACTAATTATGGCTTTATTCTTTATTTTTGCCATTCCTATGATACTATTTTTCTTAATTATGATTGCAAACTAGTGAATTTTATAACATATAAGAAATTAGTGAATTTTATAACTTTAATAAATCAAATCAGTTAATCTTTTTTAAGTATTGGAATATGGATAATGTAGAGCAGAAAAATGTAGATAATCTAAGAAAAAGAATTGTGTTTTTAATACCAAGTTTGGAATTTGGAGGGGGTGCAGAAAGAATAGCAAGTATACTTTCACATATGCTTTCGAAATATTATGAAATTATTGTAATAACCTTTTATGATACCACAGAAAGCTACAATTGCTCAGGAACCCATATCAAATTGCTCCCTAAAGCAACAATATTCAATAAATTACGTCTCCCTTTTCTTATTTTTAAAATCCTCAAACGAATCTCTCCCCATTTAATTATCTCATTCATAGATTATGCAAACTCTCTTACAATTCTGACACAAATAGTCTTTGGGATGAATACTCCTTTATTTATTTGTAATCATACAAATCCCTTATCTCACTATCAAAAAAGCGACCGCTATTTAAACTCCATAATTCCCATTTTGTATTCCTCCAAAAAAGTTACCAAAATCATCACTATTGCCGATCATATAAAGGAGGTATTAGTAAATTCCTATGGAATAAACCATAAAATCATAAAGACCATTTACAATGGGATAGATCTTAATGAAATTAAAACATTAAAAACCCAAGAAATCAAGAATACACTCCATCGTTCTCTTTTAGAAAATAAAGAGTATGTGAAATTTATTTCAATGGGACGCTTAATTGAAATTAAAGGACATAAATATCTAATTTCTGCCTTTGCACAAGTGAAAAAGGAGATTCCTAATTCAGCATTATTTATTCTGGGAGATGGACCGCTCAATACATCTTTAAAAGAATTTGCAGTTCAAAAAAAGGTTGATAAAGAGATTTATTTTCTCGGATTAAAGAAAAACCCTTATAAATATTTAGCCCATGCCGATATTTTTGTTCTTCCCTCATTAATAGAAGGGTTGCCCATGTCTATAATTGAAGCTATGGCATGTGAATTACCAATTATTGCAACAAAATGCAAATCTGGGATTGAAGAAATCGTTGAGGAGGGAACATACGGAATATTAGTCCCCCCTAAAGACTCTTCTTCTTTGGCAAAAAAAATGATTCTTTTATCAAAGGATAAATCATTAAGAGATACTTATTCGGAATTGTCATTAAAGAGAGCAAATTATTTTGATATTCATAAAGTTCTTGAAAAGTGGATTAGAACCATTGAAAACAATATATAATCGGCTTAAAAAGTTTCAAGTATGTCTCTGTAAATCTTTTTGATTTCTGTTGCGATGGTGCGCCATGAATAATCTTTTTCAATGAGTTTCCTTCCATTCTTTCCCAATAGATTTAATTTCTCTTCATCGTGAAGCAAGTCAAGGATTTTTTCATATATTCTTTCTTTTGTCCCAATATTAAATAAATATCCATTTTTCCCCTCTTGAAGCACTTCTGATACTCCTCCTACATTGCTTGCAATTACTGGGGTTTGACAGGATAAACTTTCTAAAATTGTAGTGGGTAAACCTTCAAAACGAGAACTTAATAATAAAACTTTGCTTACATTATAGATTTTCTGGATTTTAGAATAAGAAACGTTTTCTAAATGCTTAATTGGAAGTCTTTTCTTAGCGTTCTCAACGAGAGATCTTAAAGCTCCATCTCCGACAATTAAAAATCGTAAGTTCTTATCTCTTTCATATAATGCATTACTCATTTCCAGAAAAATATCAATTCCTTTTATATAAGATAATCTCCCAATAAAGGTAATATATTTTCTTTCTTGTTTCGGATTTCTCTTATATTTCTTTATATCAATACCATTTGGGACAGAGTATAATGTTTTGCGGTCAGAAAGATTAAATTTGCGTGCAAGAATTTCTAGATCTTTTTGAGAAACAGAAATTATTCCATCGGCTTGTTTGATGGTAAATCTTCCCAGCATCCCGTCGAAAACATAATTTTTTAACATTAATTGTGTCTTCTCTCTAATACTCATATTTTTAAAATGAGGGGTATCTACCCCTCCGTGAATATGCAGTACAAAAGGAAAGTCAGAAAGCTTTTTCAATAAGGCACATTGATGTGAAGTAAAAAAGATATAAGAGTGGGCGTGAATTATATCATATTTCTTATGAATTTTCCATAAAAACTTTAATATATGTACAACAGGATTTTTTCCCCATAAATTATAATAACATGGTTTATAGAAGACTCTTACGGAAGACTCGAGAGTCTCTATTTTAATCTTCTTTTGAAAAATGTCGGAGGTTAAGATATCGCATGAAATGTTCTCTTTTTGAGCTAAATTTATGGCCAAATTTCGTGCAAACAATTCTGAGCCACCTAAATGATCCGGGGGATATGGATTAACATGTAAAATTTTCATGGTATAGACGTAGTAAATTCATTGAAGAGATTAAACTTAGATAAAATCGTATTTTATACATATTAATTGTTATAAATACTTTATATGTAATTTTCTTACAATTAAACTGATGTTAATATGAATTATTAATGATGAATCTTATAAGAATTTCCACTAGAATTTTTCCCGATAAGGGAGGTCCCGCAAAACAAGCCTTTTTATTATCTCAATATAGTGCAAAAAATCTAATTAATACTATGAATATTGCTTCCCTTCCTAAATCACTTGATAAGGCTCAGAGAACTAAGATTAATAGTAATTTTCAGATATATTATCTTCCTTTTCATGCTCCCGAGGATGATGCTCCATTTATAACCAAATTCTTCTTTTTTCTAAAGTTTTCCGTATTTTCTTTCATGAAAATACTTAAGATAAGAAAAAAACACAATATTGATATAATTCACGCTCACTCTCCTATCCCGTCCGGTTATATTGCTTACATTTGCTTTAAATTATTTCATATTCCATATGTCTTTACAATGCACGGATTAGATTATCCGAATTCTCTCTTTTTAAATACAGAAATTAATCTTACACTAAAAAATGCTAGGAAAACTATTGTAGTAAGTCAAATGATTTTAAATTATTTGAAAACCAATTTTGCATTGAATAATATTGTATGGATCCCAAATGGTATTGATCTTAGAAAATATTATTCTGTCAGTGATTTAGCTGAGAAAGAAAAAATAATTCGTAAATTGGACATTGCTCAGAAATTATCCAAGGATAATTTTATTATTTCCTATATCGGCTATATGTTTTTCAAACAAAAAGTACGGGGTATGATCAATTTTCTTAATGCATTCTCTTTATTTCTGGATGAGCTCTCTTCCTCTGTGGATAAAAATAAAATAAAGTTGATCTTTATTGGGGATGGACCATTTTCCCCGCTTCTTAAAAACAGAATTAAAAATTCTCGACATCAAGACAGTATCCTGTTTATGGGAAAACGAAAAGATGTAGAGGATTTCTTGGCAATTTCCGATCTTTGTGCTCTAACTTCGTATATCGAAGGAAATCCCAACGTTATTTTAGAAGCAATGGCATCTAAAGTTCCCTGTATCGGTTCAGATGTTGGTGATATTAAATTTATGATTGAAAACACAGGATTTATAGTAGAACCCGGAAATATCGAACAAATAAAACAGAAAATCCTTCATTATTTTGAATTATCAAAAAAAGAAAGAAAAACTCTTGGAGAAGAAGCATACAATAAAGTAAAAACTCATTTTTCTATGGAAAGAATCATAAAACGACTTTTAGCAGTTTATGAAGATCCTTATCAGTTAAATAGGAGCAATAAGTAGAGAAGATAATCAAAGAATAAGATAATCAAAGAATAAGATAATTAAAGAATAAGATAATTAAAGAATAAGATAATTAAAGAATAAGATAATCAAAGAATAAGATAATCAAAAAATAGACAAAATAAATTAATAATATTCAATACTTAGCGTAATGACAATTTAAGAGTTTCATTAAAGTATTTAATCATCACAGGTAACACAGCCCTTATGGAATATTTTTCTTCAATAGTTTTTCTCCCATTTTGTGAAAATTTGGCTCTCAATGATTGGTCTTTAAGTAGCTTCGATATTTTTTCCACCCACTCCATTTTATCGCTTGCCAAATACCCATTAATGCCATCTTGTATTATCTCTTTATTAGCCCCAATATTTGCTCCAATAGAGGGTAGTCCGCATGCCATATATTGTATTAATTTAAATCCACACTTTCCCTTAACCCATGGCTCGTTGGGAAGTGGCATTATTCCAATATCATAGGTATGTAATGTATGCAGTTCATTCTTTTTTGACCATTTGATAAATTTGGTAGGAATTGCATTATTAATCTCTTTTTTGTAAAAAAATGTATCTGTAGAAATCATAAGAATGGCATTAGGATGCATAGTATATATCTCCTTAAAAACATCTAAATATCTTACCAAATAATCTAAATTAGTTGATGTGCCCATCCAACCAATAATGGAAAGCTCTTTCTCTCCTTCTTTCTTTTGTATGTCAAATTGAGTTTTATATCGATCTGTATTAATCACTGTAGGAATGATTTTGGTATTGGGATTATATTTTTTGCAATAGTTTGCTAGGAAACTATTTCCGGCAAATACATATGTAGCTTTTTTTATTGTCCAGTTTAATCTAAAATTGCCCTGTGAAAGCTTGACAAAAATATCTTCATATTGATCGGGATCTTTTGATTTCAAGAAGAGGGCATCGTCAATGTCAAAGATAACGGGTTTTTTAAATCTATAAAGTAATTTTTCCAGAAAAATAAACATATGATGAATTAAGGGACGTTGTAAAACGACAATATCGCTCCAGAGAATTAAAGGCATTTGGACGATAATTGTTATCGTTTTTACAAAATAGAGAAAACTATTTACCAATCTCTTCAAAATTAAATTTTTATAGCTTACATAGAATGTTTTATGGGGATGTCCTTGGACCATTTTGCATTTAATTCCTACTTTCTTAAAATAGGGAATAAATTGCTGTACTCGGAATCTAGAACTTGGGGTATCTTTCCCTTCAATAAAAAACAAAATTCTCATAATAAGTAATCATATTCACTTTTTTTTTTGAAGTTTTTCTTCTGTAGTTTTCATCAGAATACTTAAATATTATCAACATTTTTAATTTTTAATTATTTTTTAATGATAACTCACAAGGTTTTAATTATTTACATAGTTTTTAAGCTATAATACTCAACCTATCAATCATCATAGGAAAATACTATGGAATTAAGTGGGAAAAGAATTGTAGTCACTGGCGCTGCGGGATTTATTGGAAGTAATTTAACCGATAAATTGTTGGAGCTCGGTGCAAACGTAATTGGCATCGATAATCTTTTCAATGGAAGGAGATCAAATTTATCTAATGCGCTAAAAAATACAAATTTCGAATTTTATAAGGCAGATGTAAGAGATTTAAATTTTTTATTAGATCTTTTTGAAGATGTAAATGTTATTTTTCATGAAGCTGCTTTTACGAGCGTTCCTCAGTCGGTGATGATGCCTGAAAATTGCAATGATGTCAATGTGAATGGAATAATAAATATATTGAATGCCGCTAGAAAAAAAGATGTTGAAAATGTAGTCTTTGCTTCAAGCTCTTCGGTCTACGGTGATACTCCCACATTACCAAAAAAAGAAAACATGAGACGCTTGCCAATATCCCCGTATGGAGTCTCAAAACTTGCGTGCGAGGCATATATGCAAGTATATTATCACGTGTATGGAATAAAGACAACCACGCTCAGATACTTCAATGTGTATGGTCCCCGCCAGCGCGACTCTCCCTATAGTGGTGTGATTGCAATTTGGTTAGGAAATATCATCCGTGATGAAGACTTGGTCATTTTTGGTGATGGAAAGCAGTCCAGAGACTTTACCTATGTAGAAGATGTATTAGAGGCGAACCTTCTTGCGATGAATAATACCTACCCCGGTGAAATTATTAATATTGGTGCGGGCTCTCCTATTACATTAAATGATTTGGCACATCTTATGGTAAAAATTTCGGGTAAAACAACATTGAATATTAAACATACTGATCCTCGTCCGGGAGATATTGTGCATAGCTTTGCCGATATTTCAAAGGCAAGAGACATACTTGGCTTTAATCCGCAGTATTCTCAAGAACAAGGATTAAAAGAATATTTCAAATGGTATAGTATAAAACATAATATTACTTTAGGAATTAGCTGATGCTTCAAACTTCCTATTTTTTTCTGACTTTTAACTAATTGCGAAAGAAGTCCCCTCCATTCATGGAGGGGATGAATTTCGCAGAGCATCTCCATGGTTTATGCTGTGGGTGAGATCTTCCGCATTATACATCACTAAATTAACGGACCCCCTCCTTTTAAATACCTCGCATACTATACACTAGTATAGAAAGAGACCCTCGCAAGGAGAAGAGAACGTGCAATTAACCCAAAAAATTCGGATGTATCCCACAGTAGATCAATTAGAACTCCTGTGGGATTTATCGGAGAAATGCCGCTTGATTTATAACTTTGCACTTTCGGATCGCCTCA
>SHMU01000097.1 GCA_008080765.1 Promethearchaeota archaeon
AAACACTTAATTACCTGTTTCTAAATGTCTGCGAAAAAAGTTTTTTTTGGGCTTGTAGCTCAGCTAGGTAGAGCAATCGGCTCTTAACCGATTGGCCTGGGGTTCGAATCCCCACAAGCCCGCTGTTCTTACTTGAAGAAGTTTTGCACAACAGTTTCAGGTCTTTATATACTGCTGTGGCATGAGGATGAAAAACTGCTCACTAAACCTTTTTTCTTTCTTTTTCCAAATATTTGGAGATTAAATTATGTTCAATAAATCAATTTATGAACGAATGACAAGATCAGAAAAACAGGTTGCACATCTTTTGAAAGAGCTTGGCATTTTTTGGAAATATGAAAAACCAGTTTATGTTCAGGATGATGATAATAGACCAAGAGTATGGACACCGGATTTTTATCTATGTCAGTTTGGAATATATGTTGAAGTATGTGGATCCAGTAATTTTGATTATGAATATAGAAGAAAAATGTATTTAAAAAATGATTATCAAGTTATATTTTTGCATTTATATAAAGATTCAAAGAAGTGGAAGAATCATCTTTTCAGATATGTTGAATTAGTAATGGATTATAGAAATCATAAATTTAATGAAATGAAAAGGAAGGAAAATTAGTTGATAAAAAGATTGATAACTATTAATTTTATATTGAAAAAATGACAGATAAGGAAAACATATGATAAAAAGAATATTTCACCCTATAGGACAAGGTGCATATTATTCAGAGAGATTTAAAGATTTTAATATTGTTTATGATTGTGGAAATTTTCATGATACTAAATTGGGAGATAAAGTTGTAAAACAAAGTTTTAGGAGAAATGATGAAATTGACATTCTTTTTATCTCTCATTTTGACAAGGACCACATTTCAAAAATCAAGACATTAAAGGACCATATAAAAAAAATTCATAGAGTAGTTATGCCACTTTTAGATAAAGAAGAAAGAATACTATTAGCTAATGTTTATAGAGCTCTAGATTTTGATGATATTGTTGAGTTGGTGAATAATCCTAAATTATTTTTTGGAGAAAAAACCAACATTATCAAAGTTAAAGAAACAGATAATCCAAATGAACCTATTTCCAGAGAACCAGAATTAGATGAAAATAAAAAAGATGAATATAATATTGATAAAGATTTAATCAAAGATATAGTGATTCCCAGCGGTTCAAAGTTAATTACAAAATTCGACTGGGTTTATATGCCTTATAATCACAAGTATAATACTCGTAATAAACAATTAAAAGAAGAATTAAAGAATGAAGGTTTTGATGTTGAGAAACTTAAGAACAATGAAGATTATACTTTACACGAAATAGCTAAAGACATTTCAATTAATCCAGCAAGTATTGGGAGAAAATTCAATAAAATTTACAAGAAGTTAGATGGCACCATAAATGAAAACTCAATGTTGCTATTTTCTGGACCAATAATCTCAAATCATCCAAAAAGAATACGAAGACGTATTTATCAAAATACTTTTTTTCCCTTCTATTATCCAGTTTATTATTTAAATGAAATCGCATGTATTTTTACAGGAGATTCAGATTTAACAAAAATACTGATTAAAGACATTTTCCAACATTATTGGAATGATGTAGGAACTATTCAAATACCCCATCATGGTTCCATCAATAATTTTAATTCTGAAATATTAGAAGATAAAAATTATTGCTGTCCAATTTCATTTGGTTTAAACAATAATTTTGGACATCCCTCATCGAAAATAATAGCGGATATCTTATCAAATCATTGTTGTCCATTTTTGGTGACCGAGAAAACCAATAGTACCTATACAGAGATAATGTAAAAATATAAAATGTAAAGAGTTATAAAATAAAGAGACATTCCTAGCCATGGAGGGAATCTTCCTTTGAAAGGTACGATTACTGGTAAAATCTTTATGTTTATCTCGAGTTATTATCTTTTATTTTTATTTATATTATTAGACAATCAAACAATTTATAATATTACAGTTAATGATTTTTCTGTAGACTACAATAAAACACTTCTGCCAGTCATAACAATTAATAATTACTCAATTTCAATTAACATTATTTTAATTATATTGCTTTCATTATTCGTAATCATATTCTCATATTATTTTTTTAAACATCGGGACCTTCCAAATAAAGTATTCGAAGTTAAATCTGTGGAAAATTTATCTAGTGAAACATTGAATTATCTATTGACTATAATGTTAGGTCTTTTATTTATCAATGGTGACGTAGGATTACTTCGATTAGCAATTATATTCATACTATTATTTTTGGTGTATCAAGCTGGTGGGATTTATTACTTACAACCTTTGTTAATGCTTTTAGGATATAAGGTATACAAATGCAAGGTTGATGATGATAAAGATGTTATGATCATATCTAAGATAATGATTAAAAGGGAAAGAAGCTCATATTCTGAATTATTTGATGATGTTTTTATAAAGAGGTAGGCTTATGTGTGAAGTTAGCATGTTTTTTATTAAAAAAAGAAGCGTATCAAAAGATTTTACAATTTATAGATTGCCTATTAGTTCGAATGAAGAATTACTAACAGCAATCCTTGAAGATGAGATGCGGAAATTGGAAAATTCTACAAAAATCAATTTTTTTGAAATTTTCAATGAGATTAGTGAGGAAGAAAAGAAAGAATCCTTTTTTATTGAAACTGAAAATATGTCTGATAGTCTAAAGAAATTATCAGAAGATATAATTATTAAAACTATGGAAATTGAATCTTTATCTGATTATCAGAGACATTCTAGAGCTAAAGATAAATATCCGTTTTATGAGTATGCTATAAGTAAAAAAAAGGTTGATGGAAATTTTTTCATAGGTATAGGTAAATTTAGAAGAAATTATAAATTATATGGGAAGAAAGATCTCTTATTTTTCAAAACGGCAGATGATTTTTCTATTAAGGAAGCTGATAATTATTTCTTAATACCGCACTACATTAGTATCTTAATCAAAGGAAAATGGTCTAATGATTCTATTGAATTAGAAAGAGTACAATTTTGGAATAAAGATATGTCCCTATTTGAAAAATTATTCGATTATAGAAAATATTGGGTTGATAATGCTGGCCAATTAAAACACGACTCAGATTATTTGGTGATTGATGATGACGCGTGGGATTCATTTAGTCAGGGAAGAATAAACTTGGTTAGAAAATTTGTTAGATGTATCTCTACAATTGAAAAAGATGTGATAATAAATAATGTAAGAGGTTACCTAGATTTGAGTAATTTTCCATTGGATCTAGGATTCCAAGTTAATAATGGAAAAGTAACCATTGGCTCAGAAGAACAAATAAATCATCTATTAAAAGTAATTCAAAAACATTATCTAAAAGATCCATTAGAGACAGACGTTTATTTCGAAACAGATAAGGTTCAAAAATTATAATTAAAATAAGTTTTATTGTATCAATAATCCTCATCATTAAAGTGTATGAAAATTATACTAGATTTTAATATTAGAAATCTTGTGAAAAAAATGTTAACAGATATGATGCCAGACGTTTGAGACCTTCTATCATATTTCGAAAGTCCGTTCAATTTTAAAGAGTTTCTAATTGATCGTATTAAAAATAATAATTATAATATAAATTTATATATATTAAATAATTTTATCGATGGGGCAAGAAATGAACAAAACTTAAAAAATTTGACTAATTTTGAACCAATACTAATACAAGATAAAACAAATATATGATTGATTTAGTTTTATCCACATTTATTAAATGTCATTGATATTTAAAGGGTAGTAACACATTTATAGATATTTGTGGATATGTGTGTTGTGAGGGTTTAATGTCTTCAAAAAATGTAACTTTGAGGGTTAATGAGAATTTATATGATCGGTATAGAACGTTTTGTAAGAATAAGGGTTGGCTTATTTCTCGGCAATTTGAACTAATGATGGAAAAACAGTTAAAAGAGGGAGAAGAAAAATGACTATGGATTTAACATTTATTACTAATGAGCAGGGTCAGAGTCTTGAAAAGAGGTTTTCTGAGTTAATTACACATTCTGATTATTTTGATTGTTTGGTTGGGTATTTTTATGCGAGTGGTTTTCATGCAATTTATAAGTCATTGGAGGATGCGAAAAAAATTCGGATTTTAATTGGAATGAGTACAAATAAAAAGACGTATGGTTTTATTCAAGAATCAAAGAAAAAAAACCAAGGAAAATTACTCGTGTCTCATAAAGAGGTGAAAGATGAGGTTTCTAGTCAAGTGACTCAGGAAATGGATACATCTGAGGATGCATATGAGATTGAGAAAGGTATACGTGTTTTTATTGATTGGTTGAAATCTGGTAAGTTAGAGATTCGTGTGTATCCTACGGATAATATTCATGCAAAATTGTATATTATGACTTTTAAGAAAGGTCAAATGGATATCGGTAGAGTGATTACTGGTTCGAGTAATTTTACTCAGTCTGGTTTGCGGGATAATATTGAGTTTAATGTTGAGTTGAAAAACAATACTGATTATGAGTTTTCTCTTCAGAAGTTCAATGAGTTGTGGGAGCATGGGATTGATGTTTCTGAAAAATATGTTGAGACGATGAATGAAAAAACTTGGATTAAAGAGGATATTTCTCCTTATGAGTTGTATCTGAAGTTTCTTTATGAGTATTTGAAGGATAAGATTAATTTGGATATGGATGAAATATCTTCGGAGTATCGCCCGAAGGGATTTATGGATTTAGAATACCAGAAGGATGCAGTAAGAGATGCGAAGATGAAGCTTGAGGAATACGGTGGCGTGTTTGTTTCTGATGTGGTTGGTCTTGGTAAAACCTATATTTCTGCGATGCTTGCTAATGAGTTAGAGGGTCGTTCTGTTGTTATTGCTCCTCCAAGGACGTTGGATAAAGATAATCCAGGATCGTGGCCCAATATTTTCTCTGATTTTGGTGTGCGGCAGACTGATTTTGAATCAATTGGTATGATTGATAAGTTGTTAAGTCGTGGTGTTGATAAGTATTCAAATATTTTTATTGATGAGGCACATCGGTTTCGTACCGAAACAACGCAGATGTATGAGACATTATTTAATATATGTCGAGGTAAACGGGTTATATTGGTTACTGCTACTCCCTTGAATAACACTCCGATGGATATCCTGAGTCAGATCAAACTGTTTCAAAATGCACATCAATCAACACTTCCAAATCCTGAGGTTCGTAATCTTGAACGATATTTTAAACGTCTTCAAAGACGGTTAAATGGTCTTGATCGTGTTGAGGATAAAGAAGAGTATCTGAGAGTTGTTAAGGAAAATGCAGAGGATATTCGTAAGAATGTATTACGATATTTGATGGTTCGTCGTACTCGATCAAGTATTGTGCAGTTTTATAATAAGGATTTGCAGTTGCAGGGACTTAAGTTTCCAGAGGTTGAAGATCCCACTCCAGTTGTGTATCATTTTGATGAAGAACTTGATAAAATATTTACAAAGACACTGAAGATGATTATCAACGATTTTAAATATGCTCGTTATATGCCCCTACTCAAGTTAAAAGAAGGATTGGATCAACTGGGCGTTGCATCTCAAAAGAATATGGGTCGTTTTATGAAGATTTTATTGTTAAAGCGACTTGAGAGTAGTTTTTTTGCATTTAAACAATCAATTAACAGATTTATTTACTCTTATCAACGATTTATCGAAGCTTATCAGCAGGGAAGAGTGTTTACCAGTCAAAAACATATGAATAAAATACTCGATTTGTTAGAAAATGATGATGAGGAATCAATTCAACAATTGATCGACGAGGAAAAAGCAGTTGAGTATTCATCTGATCAGTTTGAACCAGAGTTGCTTGATGATTTAAATCATGATTTAGAGTTACTTGAAGAGATTCAAGAAATGTGGAAGGATATCACTCGTGATCCAAAGATAGAAAGATTTATGAAGGAATTATCAACAAAATCGGTTTTGAAAAAACATAAATTGATTATTTTTACTGAGTCAAAAGAAACTGCAGATTATCTTGAAACAAAATTGTCAAAAAAATATGGTAATTCGGTGATGTCTTTTTCGAGTAAATCCTTTGATCAAGCGAGAACGAAGATTATTGAAAATTATGATGCAAATCTTGAAAAGGAAAAACAAAAAGATGACATTCGGATTTTGATTACAACTGATATACTTTCAGAAGGGGTCAATCTTCATCGGTCTAATGTGGTTATCAATTATGATATTCCCTGGAATCCCGTGAAGATGATGCAGCGAGTAGGTCGTGTGAACCGTGTGAGTAGGGATCCCCCATTTGATATGATTCATACCTATAATTTTTTCCCAGCTGGTCCTATTAATGAAAATATTGGGCTTGCTGAGGCTGCTGAATCAAAGATTAAAGCATTTATTGAAATGCTTGGAAATGATGCGCCTTTGTTGACTGAGGAAGAGATTAAGTCTCATGATCTTTTTACGAAGTTGACTACGAAAAAGATGATTACGGGTGAAGATGAAGAAGAGGATGTTGAACTTAAATATATTACCATGCTTCGGGATATTCGAGATAATGATACTTCTCTTTTTACTAAGATTAAACGTCTGCCTAAAAAGGCAAGAACGGCGAAGAAGTATGAGTTGGATGCAAATAGTGTGGTAAGTTTTTTTAGAAAAGGAAAACTTCGGAAGATTTACCATAACTCGGAATCGAGTATTCGGGAGGTTGATTTTGAGGAAGCAGCTGAAATCCTTGAATCTAAACCCAGTTTGAAACGGCAAACGTTACCAAAAGATTTTTATCAGTTTCTTTCGGAGAATAAAACGGAATTTAAGAAGGTATTTGTTGGTGAAACAGAAGAGATATCTTCCCCTGGTGGGAGAAGTACTGAAGCAAAACTGATTAAATATATCAAAGCGGTTTTGAAAGCTCCGCAGATAACTGATGATGATGAAGATTATTTGTATGAAATAATGAATATTATTAAAAAAGGAGGGGTTGCGAAAGCGACAGTAAAACGAGTATTTAAATCAGTAAAAGATGAAACTGATCCGTTGAAAATATTGGGGAGAATAAAAGGAGGTATCCCTCAGAATGTGTTTGAAGGTACTTCCACACGAGGTGCAGCAAATATATCTGGGCCAAAGGAGGTTATTCTTTCTGAGTATCTAATTGGGAGGGAGTAAATTTGAGAGAACATGAAGCAAAGAACCTATTGAATAATACATTTAATCAAGAATTTAAGATTGCAAACTTTTCAAAGTTCGTTAAAGAATTATTTAATGAAATCGATATTGCTGTTGAGGATAAAACACCATTTATTGGAAGTCAATATCAGGATCATATTGCGGATTTGAAGAAACTTGGTGAATTTTGGGATGATGATCGTAAGAAAATTGAGATACTTGCCGTGAAATTGGGTAAACCTACCTCTTTGGATCGGGCAAGAACCATGCAGCGGAATTTTATTGCGAATTGGTTAGGTAAGATTGATGCTGAGGGTGCATTAGTTGGATTTTATGATGATGATCATCTAGATTGGCGTTTTTCTTTTGTTAAAATGGAGTATAGTCTTGTTCGTGATGAGGAGGGCAAAGTAAAGGTATCTAAGAAATTGACTCCTGCTAAAAGATATTCATATCTTGTTGGAATCAATGAACCAAATCATACTTGTCGACGTCAGTTTTTGGATCTTGTGAAAAATGAGGTTTCTAATCCAACGTTATCTGATATTGAACAAGCGTTTAGTATTGAGACGGTTACTAAAGAGTTTTTTGAGAAATATAAGGAACTGGTTATAGATCTAAAGGAATCAATTGAAAAAGTTGTAGCTCAGGATGAAAAAATCAAGGTGGAATTTGAAAATAAGATGATTAAACCGATTGATTTTGCTAAGAAATTGCTTGGTCAAATTGTTTTTTTGTATTTTCTTCAAAAAAAGGGATGGCTTGGTGTTAAAAAAGGAAATGAGTGGGGAACTGGCCCCCATAATTTCTTACGTAGATTGTTTGGAGATAAGAAAAGAGACATTGAGCCGATAGTTTCTTATGATAATTTTTTCAATGAGATTTTAGAGCCATTATTTTATGATGCACTTTCTAATCCACGTCCTGGTGACGATGGGTATCATATTCATTTTCGTTGTAAAATCCCATTTTTGAATGGTGGTTTGTTTGAACCTTTAAATGATTATGATTGGGCTGGAACAGATATTCTTATTGATAATGATGTTTTTGAAAAAATTTTCAAGGTGTTTGATCGGTTTAATTTCACTGTAAAAGAAGATGAACCATTAGATAAGGAAGTCGCTGTTGATCCGGAGATGCTCGGGAAAGTCTTTGAGAACTTATTAGAGGTAAAAGAACGTAAGGATAAAGGTGCGTTTTATACTCCTCGTGAAATCGTTCATTATATGTGTCAGCAAAGTCTGATTAATTATTTGGAAACAAATACTGATATTAATAGAGAGGATCTTGAAACATTCATTCAGTATGGGGATCTTGCATTAGAACATGTGATAAAGGATTTGGAGCAGCAGAAAACATATAATGGGTATAGTTATGTTGATGATGAATATTTGATTCCTGATTCTATTTCATATAATTTTAGAAAAATTGATCGATTATTGAAAAATATTAAAATTGTTGATCCTGCAGTTGGTTCTGGAGCATTTCCAGTGGGAATGATGAATGAGATTGTGAAAGCTCGTTCGATTCTTACCATTTATTTTTCTGAGGAAGAACAAAAGGAACGCACGAATTATAATTTTAAAAGGGAAACAATTGCTCATAGTTTATATGGAGTGGATATTGACCAATCAGGTGTCGAGATTGCAAAATTACGTTTTTGGCTTTCCCTTATTGTTGATGAAACAGACATGTCTCGGATTAAACCACTACCAAATCTTGATCATAAGGTGATGTGTGGAAATAGTCTGTTGGAGGAATTTGAGGGCATTAAATTATTTGACGAAAAACTATTAGGTGATGTAAAAAAGGATAAACAAGATGAATTGAAAGAAATCGATGAACAAATCTTAGATTTGAAGGATCATTTATCACAGGTAAGATCAGTTGAAGTTGAAAAAAGAAAAGGCATGGCTGGTGAAATTAAAAGATTAAAACGAAAAAGAGGGAAAGTTGCTAAACAGGCTGCTACGGAGAGTACGGAGCAGATTTCACTTGGTATAACTGAATCTGAGAAGAAGATTAAGACTTTAAAAGCTCTACAAAAAAGATATTTTAATGAGCAAAATAGAGAGATCAAACGTAAGTTGAGGTCTCAGATTGATAAACTTGAATGGGAATTGATCGAAACAACTCTTAGAGAGCAGGATCATGAAGAAGCATTGGAAAAATTAGAGCGGTATAAGAGAACGAAAGTCAAACCATTCTTTTTATGGAAATTATATTTTGCTGAGGTTTTTCAGAGAGAAAATCCCGGATTTGATGTTGTGATTGCTAATCCGCCTTATGTTGGTGAAAAAGGACATAAAGAAATGTTTAGAGATATCAAAAGAGGTTTTTTAGGAAAATTCCATCAAGGCAGAGTAGATTTGTTTTATTTCTTTTTTCATTTAGCTTTTGAAATTTCCAGAAACAACTCACAAATCGCATTTATAACAACAAATTATTATCCAACTGCAACTAGTGGAAACAAACTTAGAGAAGATTTTAAAAAAAGAGGCAATGTAAGGAGACTTATTAATTTCAATGAATTAAGAATTTTCCAATCAGCATTAGGTCAACATAATATGATTACGATAATAAGTAAAGAAAATAATTTAAGAACTGAAGCAAATAATTGCATAACTGATCGGAGAGGATTGGCAAACTCAGATATACTTAATTCAATATTGGGGTGGAAGGATAAAAAAACAAAATATTTTGAAGTACCTCAAAATGAGTTATATGAAGGTGATTCTAACTATATTCGATTGCAAGGTACGTCTAGTGAAAGTACAGATAAGACATTAAAAGTTCTTAGAAAAATTATTGATAATACAAAAAATAAATTGAGCGATTTTTGTTATATACATCAGGGATTAAAAACAAATGGTGATAGAGTTACAAATAGACATTTAAAGTTATACCCTCAATTATTAGAAAATGGGATAGAAAAGGGTGAAGGAATTTTTATAATAAATAAAAGTAATAGACTATTAAAAAGTTTAAACGAGAAAGAAAGAAAATTTATTAAACCGCTTTTTAAAAATAGCGATATAAAAAAATATTACACAAAAAAAGAACCCTCAGAATTTGTTATATTTGTAACTAAAGAGAATTATATCAATGAGACAGATCATCCTAATTTGATAAACCATCTAAATAAATATAAACCTATAATAAGAAATAGAGCCGAAGTTGAACCTGAAGGTCGTATACCCTTATATTCTTTAACAAGACCAAGAAAAGAATACATGTTTCCTTCAGATAAAATTGTCGCCCCTTACAAATCAAGAGGAAATATATTTGGTTATAACGATTATGAATGGTATGCGAGTGGAGATGTTTACTATATTAATAAAAAGAAAAATAATCAGAATATTAAGTATATACTTTCGTTGTTGAATTCTAGATTATATGGTGTTTGGTTATACAAAAAAGGTAAAAGAAAGGGAGATTTAATTGAATTATATCAAAAACCTCTTTCTGAAATACCTATAAAAGAAATTTCTGCTGAAGAACAACAACCATTTATCGATCTCGTTGATCAAATCCTTTCTATTACAAAAGATGATGACTATTTAGGTAACTCAGATAAACAAGAAAGAGTTAAAAAACTTGAGGAAAAAATCGATTCATTAGTATATGATTTGTATGATTTAACTCCCGATGAAATCAAAATCGTTGAAGATTTCATAAATGAAAAGAATAATAACTAAATTAAGGAATTGAAAATGCCTAGATCCTTGAAAGTTGATGTGAACCCAACCGTTTTCAAATGGCTTAGGGTAAGTTCTGGTTGGTCTAAAGAAGACGTCAGTAAGCGTTTGAAGACTAGTGTTGATGTTATTGAAGCAATTGAACTAGGAGATAGGCAACCAACCCTTAGGCAGTTAAAAGAATTATCTAGAGCATACAAACGACCATTGGCAGCGTTTCTTCTTTCTGAACCACTTGACGAACCTCCTCTTCCAAAGGATTACCGCATGCTTCCTGATAAAAAAGACGTGTTTGATAAAAAAACGATTTATGCAATTAGAAGAGCACGAAATCTTCAGGAAATTGGAGGTGAATTACTAATAAATATGAATATTTCTATTTCCCCAAACATTGAACATGTTACGTTATCGAAAAAGCCTAAGGACCTAGGATTATCATATCGCAATATTTTTAATCTGAACCTTGAAAAACAAAGAAAATTCAAAAGTAGTTATGCATTATTTAATTATTTGAGAGAAACATTTGAAAAATTAAATGTTTTAGTTTTCCAGTTCTCCATGCCTGTTGAGGATGCAAGAGGATTTGTCCTAACTGATCAAAATCCAAATGTCATCGTTGTAAACTCCAAAGATAGTATTGAAGCAAGAATTTTTACCTTACTGCATGAATTTGGTCACATTCTTCTTGGGGAAACTGTTATTGATTTACCATTTTTATCATTTAATAAAAAAAATAAAATCGAATATTGGTGTAATCAATTTGCTGCATCCTTTTTGCTTCCAAAAACATATGCTGAAACTCTATTCACCTCTGAAAAATCACTTACTGATGAAAGAACGCTGAAGCGTTTATCTTGCAAATATAAGGTGAGTAAATCAATGCTTTTGTATGCTATGTATAAACAGGATTTTATCACTAAAAATGAATTTGAAAGAAAACTTGACAAATATAAACCTTCAAAAAAGGATCAAAAAAAGAAAAAAGAAACAAAGCAAAGTGGGGGGATTCCACAAGATCGCAGATGCCTTACAGAGATGGGACATAAATTTGTTTCAATGGTAGCAAACAATTACGATAAAAACTACATTACGTACACTGATGCCTTAAACTTTCTTTCGGTAAAATCAAGAAATTTTGAAAAAGTACTCGCAAAGGCGAAACAATGACAAAAACCTGCTACATCATTGATTCATCCTCTCTTATCGAATTGAATAAGCATAATCCAATGGATATCTATCAGACCCCTTGGAAAAGAATTGAAGGACTCATTAAAAACAAAAGAATCTTAGCTCCAAAAGAAGTATTAAATGAAATCAATGATTATGATGATGCGTTAGCAGCATGGGGAAAACAGCATCCTGGCATGTTCATAGAAGAAACAGCGGAACAAATAAAAATTGTCAAAGAAATTTTAAAAAAGTATCCAAGTCTGATTAAAAAAGATAAGAAACACGCAGCTGATCCATGGGTTATCGCTCTTGCAATCGAAATGATTCATGATCCTCAACAAACTCTCGTAGAAATCAAGCGGATTGTAGTTACAGAAGAAAAATTACGGGGCAACAAAGTACGCATTCCCTATGTTTGTCAAGATTACACGATTGAATCAATTGATATTCTTGATATGTTCCGTATGGAAGGATGGAAATTCTAAAAAGGATAAGTGAATTAATTTTCCTGTGGGAAGAAATTAAAAATGGAAGTTTATTTGATTTCAATAATAGCGTCTTCAGGATTTTTTAGTTTGTATATTCGTTTTCTTGAGTCATCTGGATGAAGCGTTACGATAAGCCATCCATGTTTTTTTAGTTCAGATAAGATAACACTCACAAGTCTTTCTTTTTTCTCTTTGAGAATGTTTGCTGCCTGGTCATGATCGAATTCTTCACTTTTGAAATTCTTCCACAGAATTGCATAGCGTTCCATGAGCCATTTTGGCAGGGGTTTAGACAGTTTTCCATCACCTTTCAAACCAATTTATAAAAGCGATTTGCTTAAAAAACTATTGATTTGCTGAACTATACAGTAAATAACAAAACATTTATATATTATAATAGTTATATACTATACAAAATAGTAAAAGACTATTATATTATTGGGTGAAAATTAAGTGAACTACATTCAAAATCAACACACACAGTTCCTAATCACAGATGCCCAACAACCCTATCAGGCTAATTCAAACAATGAATTAGAAGGAGGTACAAAACAAGAATGGAAAAAACTCTTAGAACAATTAAAGCAAATTCCAGTAGAAAAAATACTCTCCCATCTACAAGGGGAGGATCAGGTGAACAATCACCATGGAATGAATAAAAATACTGTTTTTCATCCGAAATTTGATCCAAACTATCAAAAACAATACGGACTACTTGACCCAAAAACGCTCACCTTCGAAGATATTCGACAACACGCAATCGTCCATCAAGGAAAAGACGAACAAGGAACCGTTAAAAAACTCATGGACTACCTCAGCAAAATGACACAACATCCCATCTATCCGCTAGATTTCAACAATCCCGACTGGGAACAATACTTCCATTACATGGACCACATCAAAATCAACGGAGAACTCGATAGATACGGAAACATTAGACCAGTAGGAATCCATGGATTACTCAACAGAGATGAAGCATGGCTAATGTATCTCAAATCCATTGGATACGAAGATTTCTTCCCACGATACCGGACGAGACTAGATAAAAACAAAGTACACCAAGCATCCCAAAACACACTTGACAAGGCTATACCCACACCAGAAATCGTCCATAACATTCTCAGATACGAATACATCAAAAAAGAAGAATTCGACAAATATTACAAATCAGTGAAAGACAAAGGACTCAGAAGAAGGGATCTCAACAAATACATCCAATACCAATTCTTCTTCGGCTTCTTCATCGGCATGGCCTTTGAAAAGGAAATGGTAATCCTGAATCTACAAGATGTCATTGATCAAGGAGACAGATACGCCATACGCATCACCAGACCAAAAATCGGAAACAAAAAACGCATGCTAAAACTCGAAGGAACTATCTCCAAATCCCCAGTCCACAAATCCGTTCATAACTATTTAACAAAAATACGGCCAAAGTGTGCGGATAAAAAGGAAACTGCATTTTCAGTAAATCCGAAAACAGGTAGAAGATGGGGATATGATCTTGTAGAACAACATGAACGAAACGATTTTTCAAAAGTTGTCCAAAAAGGATGCGATCAATTACGAGGATACATGGAACGATGGGGAAAACGAGTGTACCCACAGTTTTACCCCTATTTGATGAGACATTGGTGTGGAACAGCACGAATGATAGACTGGGATAAAGAAGGTGATGCATTTGCAAGAGTCCAAGTTTGGCTTGGTCATGCAGATCCAAAAGATACCACGATCTATGTTCAACTTCACCGTTTGTGGGATGATAATAAAGGATCCTGGTTGAGCCGTGCCCTCAAACGTGATTGGTACGGAGGAATGGATGGCTCAAAAAACAGTGATGCACAACATATCACCAATAAAGCCCCTGTCATGCAGATCTTAAGAGAACAGACTCCGGAGTTCCCACAAGCCCGTTAATTTCTCTATTTATGTAATACTTGTTTTATTTTACAGTACTTTCTGTAAATAAAAAAATATAAATATGCGAAGTAACAATAATATTAATAGGGAGAAGAAGGTAGGTTATGTTAATATAGAAAAATCATGAATGATTTATTTGTCCCCTAAATTTATTTTCATGATTTTTCTTACTCCCTCTTTTTTTTGAAAAAGTAATACTTAGAGTTAATGAAAAAGTGAATTGTTAAATGAATTTAATTTTATTCTCGGGTCTATTGTAATTCGATAATATCGTCAGTATATGATGAC
>SHMU01000098.1 GCA_008080765.1 Promethearchaeota archaeon
CTGTGCCGTCTTACAAAACTTCATTAGAACTCAACCTTATAATGATAATGATAACGCAAGTATTTAAATCTTGTCACCTAATACTATCTAACGGCACTTCCTCCCCGCCCTAAAGGTCGGGGCTTCCGTGCCGATCCTATGTGAAAAAAATGAAGTTCTGTTTTAGATGGTTTGGAAAGGAGGACCCGATTCCTCTTATTTATATCAGGCAGATTCCTGTAATTGAAGGAATTGTGTCTGCTTTATATGATGTACCTGTTGGAGATGTATGGCCCCGTGATAAAATAAACGTTCTTAAAAAAGAAGTAGAAGCTCAAGGTTTAGAATTTACTGTAATCGAGAGCATTCCCGTCCATGAGGATATTAAAATTGGAAAAGCATCGAGAGAAAAATATATTGATAATTATTGCCAAAGTGTTCGAAATATGGGTGAATTAGAAATCCCTATTTTATGCTATAACATTATGCCCGTATTCGATTGGATGCGCACCAATTTAGAGAAGGAAAACCCCGATGGATCAACCAGTTTGAGTTATGATCACAGTGCTCTTAAAGAGATAGACTTAAGAAAAGAGGCTTTAGACCTTCCGGGATGGGCAACTGCTTATACACATGAAGAACTAGAAGAATTGTTAGATGCTTATTCTAAGGTCGATGAAAATAAACTCTGGATCAATTTTGAATATTTTCTCAAGCAAGTGGTTCCTATTGCAGAAGAATCTGGAGTAAAAATGGCAATCCATATTGATGATCCTCCTTGGTCTATTTTTAACTTGCCTCGAATTATAAAGGATGAAAAAGGACTAGATAGATTAGTTAATGCTGTGGATAGTACTTCAAACGGAATAAGTTTCTGTGTGGGTTCTCTCGGAGCGAATATGCATATAGAATTGCCACGATTAATTCGTAAATATGGAAAGAAAGGAAGAATTCATTTTGCTCATCTACGAAATATCAAACATACTTCAGAATATAGTTTTTATGAAACACCACACCCCACAAAATTTGGGGACAATGATATGCATGAAATCATGAAAGCCTTAATAGATATTAAGTTTGAGGGTGCAATACGTCCCGATCATGGAAGAATGATTTGGGGTGAAAAAGGTCGTCCTGGGTACGGGCTTTATGACCGTGCACTTGGCTCAATGTATCTTTATGGGCTCTGGGAAGGCTTACAAAAAAGTATACCCCATACAAAATAGATTTCCAGAGAGTTGAGAGGTGTATCTTAACCATTTTTTCTCCATTTTTGATTTTTAAAAATTAAAGGTCGTAAGTAAATTCTCTCTATTGGGTTTAAAAAATACAAGAATAATCGTTCTGTGAGCAAAAATTAAGAAAAAGATGATACTCAAAGATTGGGAAAGAAGAGGCATACTTATATTAAAAATTGGGGGATCTTTCCCTCATAGAAAGATTTACAAAGATATTTGTAATAAAAATAATTACTCAAGAGAGGAATAATGATACTATAGAGAGGAGAAACTCCTTTAAAGATATGGTTATTAAGCAAATAATTATTATCTTATTAAAGAAAAGTGGAGTATAGAACAAATTGAATAAGAACATAAAAAAACTTGAGAAATTATTAGAGCATTGGGCGGAGCATAATGACTCTCACCGTGAATCCTTCGAAAAATGGAAGGATATTGCAGAGCAAGAAAATCTTAATACAGTTGCAGAGTATTTGGAAAAAGCAATTGAAATGATAGATAAAAGTTCGGATTACTTACGAAAAGCACATGATGAAATGTCATAAAAAATTTTAGAATTTTCCTAATTTCTCTCTTTTTTATTCTTTTTCTCAGAAAAAGCCATTAAGTGTAATAATGTGATTTTATGAAAGAATAGAAAGAAAAAAGAGTTATTATAAGAAGAGATGTATTAAAGGCGATAACTGCTGTTTGAATGTTGCTACATGATCTGCAACTAATGCGGGATTCTCTGTTAAAATCCATAAATAAACGGGAATTCCGTGCTCTGAATATTCAAATAAAATCTCCCCCTTAAATATAAATTCATTTAAAGGCATTTCAAGCACAATTTCTCGTTCTCGAACCAAATCCATGGAGGTATGAAAATTCGACATTGTATGAAATTGGAGTGCGGTATTATTAAGCAATTCTCCATCTTTTTTTTCGTGCTGAAAGCCTCCGAAAATTAAGCCTTCTAATGAAATAAGGCTGGCTGCGCGCGCTTTAATTTTAACGATCAGTTCTTCCATAATATTATCAATAATTTTGGAAGTATCGGAAATCTCTTTTAATGCTTCGCTGAGCATTTGAAGAACTGTTTCTTGTTGATAAATGGTGGTATCAATATACTTTGTATTGAGTCCATCGAATTTATTAATAATTGGATTGAAAAGATCTTTAATTTTTTTAACATTTTGCTGCCATTTCAAATTCTTCCGAAAATCTTGATCGCTCTTATGAATGATTAAATGCAATGTTGGCTTTTCTTCTAAACTTTTAATTGACTCTAAAATTTTTTTGAAATAGTCCGCAGACACTTCAAATCGCTCCGGATCTTGGACATCAATGACATATAAAATGAGATCAACCCCCGAAAAATAAAGTTCCGGTTGTTCAAAATATGTCTCTCTATACTGTATCTGTCCTCCGAGATCCCAGGAGATTATGGGAAAGCCAAAAAAGTCCAGCTTTTCACGTTTTACACCCTTTGTGGGGAGTAAAGACTGAAGTTTGGAGTATTCATTTTGCAGCACCGCAAGGATGGAGCTCTTTCCGCCGTTATCAAGCCCAATAAGTACTATTTTTTTGCGTTGTTTTATTTCATTACGGACCACTTTTTCTAAAACTCCCGCAATTTTAATCCATTTAATGAGCATCCGGGGTAAGATACCCGCAATTTTCGGAGGGCTCTGTTCGTTTAGGTTTGCCAAATGTTGGATAGTCTTGATTCCTTCTTGTTTTAATGCTTTTGCAGAAATAGAATCTATTCCAAATATGGTGTCTGGACCGTAATCAAGTACTCCCTCTAAAGTTTCTACAGACACATTGCTCTTAAAGAATTGTTTGATGTTTTCGAAATCTTCTCCATTACTTGACATTGTTTACTCAATTATTTTAGTAATTATTCACATTGACTATTTATATAAAAATAAAAATTCTTGCTTATAACCTTAATTATCTTAAGAAATATCTTAACTATTTTATTAAAACAAATTATAAATTATTAAAGCTATTTAAAATAAAATATAATAGAGTTTTGAATAAATAAGAGTAATAAATATATTTATTTATATGTAGAGGAATTATTTTAATAGATTAAGGAATTTTAGTTTAATTGAAATATTAATTAATTCATAAGGATATATTAGTGTAAAATAAAGAGATGGAAAATAAAATTCCAGAACAAGTGATAATTTGTTTAGACACTTCCCGCTCCATGTTCAGAAGAGATTACGAGCAGTCCAGATTTAATTCGAGCATCAATGCTATAAAAACGTTAGTTTCAGAACGTCTCTCTTCAGATAATTCGCGATTTGGGATCGTTACATTCTCAAATGCAGCAAGAAAAGTTCTTGATTTTACTAATTCGGAGCCAGAAATTCTTAATGCCTTAGAATCATTACATATAAAAGGATGTTCCGCACTAGGGGACGCGTTAGGTTTATCTATTAAAATGATTATCGAAGAATTACGAAAGCTTGTAGAAAGTATGCCCAAAATTCTTATTATCTCTGACGGAAATTATACAAAAACGGCAATTGATCCCTTAAAAATGGCGAGGCTGGCTCAAGGATTAAATATCAAAATCGATACGTTTCGTTTAGGTGAAGTCAGCCATTTAAATATCTTAAAACGTCTAACAGATTTGACTAATGGCACTTATTATTATATTAATGATTTAGAAACTTTAAAAGAATCAAGCATTGCATTTGCTAATTCAAATGTTGTTCCAAAAAGTACTACCTATAAAAGCCCCATAGAAAATCCCTCTTTTCTAAGAAAAATTGCTGCTAATCTATTACGAGTAAGAGATCTTACAAAAAGCATGGAACAAAAGCTAAAACAAATCCGTGGTGTGGCAAATTATAAAAAATGTAGTATATGTTTTTCTGATGTTGATCCTCACACTAAAGGTTCATTTTATCTTACTGGAAGATATTGCCCAAATTGTCAAGCTCCATTTCATATTCACTGCTTGGCAGGATGGGCGGATTCTCAAGATGATACGTTACTGAAGCGTTCTGGAACTGTGCGTTGCCCCCACTGTTTTTATTTGCTAAAAATCCCAACAGAAGTCACCCAAGCTCAGAAACTTAAAATCCTTAGTGGATCTCGAACAGTAACTTCTCTTGATTCTAAAAATATCGAGGAATTTACGGTTGATAAGATAGAAGCCCACCGCTTGGGGGTACAAGCACGCTACAATGCGTGCCCCGTCTGCAATACGATTTTTGAGAAAGATCAAGATATTATTAAATGTCCTAAATGTGAAACATTATATCACTATGAAGAATGTTTCCCTAAATTGCATGATGGGACATGCAGAAACTGCGGTTCCAGACTTATTTATAAAAAATAACCATATACCATAGTTGAGATTGAGAGTGTTCTCAGCAAATCTGCCCTCTAAATAAGTACCAGTGGTATCTGTACCAATGATTATTACATCTATCCCGTCGCTCACTTGTTAATAATAAATTTTAAATACGATTGAATGTATTCTCATCAAGAATAATAGATAAATAATAAAAAGATATTCATATAAAGTGAAAACGATGTCTAATTCTGCATTTATTTATGGAGATGTAAAACTAGGAAAAGGACATTTTGATCTGCCACCTGTATTAATCGGCACAATGTTCTATGATGGGCAAACTATAGTTGAACGTAATAATCCCGCTCAATTTGATCAAGCAAAGGCAAAAAAAAGAATTGACACGCACAAACAATTAGCAGAGAAATATAAACTTCCAGACCTCATTGAAATAAGTGCCTCTGACCCTATTGCAATGAATGCATATCTTGAATTCTATTTAGAACATTATGAGCCTCCCTTTGTATTAGGAGGTACCTTCGAAGCACGAGAGAAGGGAATTGAATTTTTAAACGAACAAGGAATACACCCTTCAGAATATATTTATAACACGATTTCTAATTTAAAAAATAAAAAAGAACTTACCCTTCTTAAAGAGAATAAGATTGAAAGCGTCGTTATATTAATAATCGGCTCCGAAAACATGTCCTCCACTCAGCGCTATAAATATGTAATTAATAAAACTCAACCCGGGAATGTAAGCATTCTCCAAGGATTAACCAATATAGGGATTGATAAAATTTGGATTGATGGAGGAGTGATTAATCTAGAAAGTCTTGCCCATATTCTTGAAACCCAAACCTTAATTAGTGAATCCCTCAAATTACCCGTAGGCACTGCCCCTAATCTCTTCTTGTTTAAATTTTCTTCTCCGCGTTTGAATGTTAAATTTCATACAAGATATAGGCGAGCTTCAATAATGTTTGCAGCAACTTGGTATTCTAATTTTATCTTTTATGGGGCAATTGAAGATGCTACTGAATGTTTTGCATCTGCTTTTCAAACATTCCAATTTAAACAAATTATAATGGATAAAAATATAAAACTCTTTGATTAAGGATATGAGCTTCAAGGGAATTTTACTTAAATAATTTTAAAGAAATAATTTTAAGCTTGAAATTATTTTTAATATATTAGAGCAAGTAATAGAGTATGTAGACTTATACACTCTGAATGATGCTTGTAGTAAAACTTGTAATAGAAGATATGTAACTGAGAAAAAACCATGTATACTAATCAAGATGATGAAGAGTTAGAAATAGAAGCCCTCAATTTAATCGATAGAGCCGATGAGCTGTTAAATCAAGGAAAGGGAAAACAAGCGATTGAATTATACGAGAAAGCCGCCCAAAAATATTTGGAAATGGGAAGTTATCTCAAATTGGATCAATTATTCATAAAAATCACGTCAATCATTTCCAGATTTAAAAATAACATCCAAGCTGTATATAGACTAAAATCGATAATAAGAAAAACAGAAGAGCTTGGGCTACATGATATTTCTGGACAATTATTAATGAGGCTAGGAAACATTTCCTATGAAATGAGGGACTTTACCTCCGCCGGTGAAGCATATGAACGAGCCGCAGAGCATTTTTTAAAGATAAGCTCTGAGGGGGAAGACGAATTTGAAGATATTGCAGCAAAAATGTTATTGAAGGCAGGTGAGGCGTATGAGAGAACGAAATCAAATAAAGATCTGGGCGAACGGCTCATTTTAAAAGGAGTTATGCTTGCAAATAAGGTAGATGAGTTATATCAGAGCGAAGAAAAAAGAGCTTTAAAACTTTTAAACTTAGAAGATTATAATGCCGCTGCCCAAAAATACCTCAAAATTGCAAATTATTTTCAAGAAGCTTATGCTACGATTGATACTCACACCGATAAATCTGACCGTACCGAAATTATTAATAACGCTAAAAGTAGATTGCTCCATCTACAGGCAGAATATGTGTTGGTGGCTGCTCTTTGCTTACGAGCATCAGAAAAAAGAGAATATAATCCTCAAATTAAAACGCTGGGACAGGAATCTTTTGAACTATTAAAAAAATCCGTTGCAATTTTAAAAGACGTGTTCAAATCGGATGGAATTGAAACGGATAAAGAGGATATATTACGTATCACGTTCGATACCATGCTAATTTCCGTAGTCAATGAAATGCTCGGTGAAAAAAAAATTAATTCCATCGAATACCTGCTTTCGGAAATTAAAAATAAAAAATTAGTGAAAAGCATCAAAGAAAGTGTCTTCTTCAAACTTACTGAACGTATCGAAAAAGTGGGTATACGTGAGTCATTACGTGATATTCGTAAAGCTAACTTGGGCCATTTTAATAAAATAAAAGAAATCTTAATTGGCTATTTTATGGATACCAAATAAATTAGATTTGATTCTAATCATTTCAAGGTAATCATACTGATTTGAATTTAAGTAAGTTTTGTTAAAACTAAATCTATCCTAATTAGTTAGATAGATACTACTAATTATTTTTCTAAAGAGTAATATCTGCTAATTTTAATATTCAGTATTTCAAGAATGAGAGGGGACAGATTATAGATTTTAATATGATTTTACAACATTCCTAACGGAGTTAAAATAGAAGAAAAGCCCTTCTTACTCTATAAGAAGATTAAAACTTGATTATATTTAATGCGGGAGATCTTGCGAACCCCATGCTTGCCCGAACTATAATCACATTCTATTAGCCCCGCCTCCTCAAGCTTCTTAATTTGAGCAGAGATATTGGCTTCCGTCATTTCTAATTGCGCCGCAAGGTCGGATACATCCATAGGCCTCACTTGAATCTCTTGGAGGATGCTCCGCCGAGTCTTGGACGATAAGGCTTTCATAATTAACTCAATTTGCTTGTATGAATTGATGGTGTTAATAGGAAATGTAAGAATGTTCTAAGTACGCAAGCTCCTGAATTCCTTAGGGAATTAATCCGTTCAAGAAATTATAAAGCAAAAAAATTATGACGGACGTTGCTCGTGTAAACAATGAGAAATGCTCACCATAGGATATTATTATTTCGCATACCTGCACCACCATAAACACATTCAAGCGACATCGAAAATACCTCTGATTTGAGTTTCGGCTAATATGACTCCGGGATTCGTGCCATACTCCGATGCTGTCTACTTCCTTCGATCTTCACGCTCCCGCCTCCATTCACGCTCCCAGTCCCATTGATATTCCCACTGATCCAGCGTTCTCCTCCCCTGAATACGTATCTTCCGTTCTAACTCCAATTTCTTCTTCATGTAATAGAGATCCTTGTCGAGAGCCGTCAAACAAGAACCATCATCAAATATAATCTCGTGCTCAGAAAGAAATTCCGTAAAATCCTCTATCTCCCATAATTCTTCAAGCTCAACATCCATATCGTCAAGGTCTCGATTTCGGATATTGTTAAAGTGAGAGAATTTAATATCCCGCTGCTGGATAGCAAGCTCCCGAGGAATAGCAGCGCTCTCAATCATCTCGTATATGCCAGTATAATGATCTTCTGTACTTAAAAATATATAAAGCGTATACTCATCTTTCTTCCCGAAGTGGCGCCCATCCTTCGTCTTAAAAACACCCTTAATTGCAGCATAATCAATACCATCTAATAAATCTTCGTTTTGAGAACAAAAGTCTAATATGGCATCGTGGACATGTTTTGAAGGGAGATAAATTAGCCAAGGCATGAGAGATGAATCAGTAAAAGACGGGACAGAACCGTCCTCAAAAAAGAATTCTTCCTCGTTTAAAAGCTTAATAAAATCGTAATGATCGTAATATGCATGAACACCCTCAACGCACAGAAGGTATTTTTGCCCATTATATTCACGTGTGTATTGTAATTCGCTCAACGGAACGAGTCGACTCCTGCCAAGTCCCAGACCCTCCACCATCTGCTCGATCTTCGCCTCACCCACCATCCCCTCAATCTCCGCTCGCTCCAACGACTGAACCGCAATGAAAAGCGAGCGGCGCCCCGGAGTGCCGACCACACGCCCATCGTTCAGCTCTAACTGCCCCGAAAGAAGGTGAAACACATCCTTAACATCTACACCTTCCGTCTTATAACAGTAATCATATAGCGCTAATCGCTCGTCCTCTGTTTTCACCCAATAACTCACTATCATGCCTCTTTCTCCACTCTTAGCTTATTTTTAAAGATTTTGTTTAAAGTATTTTTTACTTCTACTTCAGTTTTAAGTTCTAAAGATGAATGTGCTTTTTAGTTAATATTACTTATGAATTTATATATAAATACTCCTATATTAATGTTTGCGTTTAGCTTATCATGGATCATCTTGGTCATCGGGCTTCTTCAAGCCACTCTCCCTCGCAATGTAGCCGTCACGAAGCAAGCGAGCGAATTTATTAAGCTTCTCTAACCGCAGCTTGGTAACTGCTTCCTCGAAATTATAAGACTCCGCTCCGTGCGCCTCTAAGACATCGTTCAAGATCGCCGCAAGCCCCTTTACATCTCTTTCCTGTGCATCGGGATATGGAAAATTAGTTCTAAAGCCATCAATGAGTCCGGACACCATCTTATTCGATTTTAAATCAGGCGGAAGTACCAACAAGTAACAATCATCCATTAAGGCGAAAAATTCGACTTTTTCAGTGTCTCTTCTTAATTGATTCTTCCATTGCTTATGATACTCTTCAAACTTGTCCCTTTCTTCTCCTTTCTTAAATGCTTTCTTCAAATCTTTAAATTTAGTACTATCGGTCTTTAATTCCTCGATTCTATCGGCAAATGTGAACTTATTTTTCACTCTCAGAGAAGTGCTAACTCCTTCCTTTGAGTATTCATGCTGACGACCTTGCCGCTCAATGGCAATCTTAACTACAATATCCTCACCGTTTTTATCTTTAAGGAAATTTCCCCGCTCATCCCGAATCTTTAAATACAAAAACACATCTACATGCGAATTTATCCCAAATTCAAATATTCCGATCGTTTTCTCTCCTTCCTTTATTTCATACACCCGTTTCCTACTATTAGCTGGATCAGGCTCCGAATCAAAGTGATTTCGCAACTTGAACCCACCTTGACTTCGACGCTGATCCCAATATTTTTCACGCTCACTCTCGCTCAACAATTCGTTGCCCTCCTTGTCCACCAACACAAACCGATCCGAGATTAACGGAACCAAACGCATCATGATGTAGGCACAATACTCCTCATTCTTATGAATTTTTCGATTCTTGGCACAAGCACCACAATATGCATTATCAATAATAGAACCCAAACTCTTTGTCATTTCATGCCCGCAGTCATGCTCCACTCTAAGCTGCAAGCTCCTTGTAGACTTACCGTTCTCTTTTAATTTATTTTTCTTTTGCTTTACTTCCTCTTGGGTGTCTAAAAGTTTAAACCCTAAATCTTCTAACTCCTTCACTATCCGTTTATAATTCCATCTCGTCCCACTCAATTCGGACTTTGACCTTGATCTTGATTGTTCTAACTTCAACGCTGAACGGAAATAGTCCATCGGACTCATCTCTAAGATCTCACTCATCTCACCTTGCGTACCATGGCGCTTTGCTCGCTCCATCGCCTCGTGATAAGTCAGCGAACTCTTATAAAACGCCCATCTGTAAATTACATTCACATCATTTCTTCCAAGAGGCTCATAGCGCGGTGGATCCATAGAATTTAGTTTTATCGAAAACTCAAAAAAATGGCGAATTGCCAGCTTTACATATGCTTTATCAAATTGTGTTAAACTGGAACCCTTCCCAGTCTTTGGATTATAGCTTATAAAATTACTGCTGCTTCGAGGTGCAATGCGTTTTGGTCCATACTCCTTATAAATACCCTCGAAAAGACTTATCCACTGTTTTACGTCTAATCTTACAACTCTAAGCCAATCAAAAAGCTCATCCCAATCAGTTTGCTTGCCCGCCCAATCATCACTCGTCAAAAGCTTATTACTTAATTTCTCTGGGTGACCGAGTAATTCATCTGGAAGTCCAAGATCTTTTAAATCATTTTTCCTCGCACTATTTACAACGACACGTAATACCTCAAGCTGTTTCATTGCTTCTTTTAGCAATTCTCGATTTGTATTAACAAACGCTTGAAAAATCTCATCATTTTTAAATATGAAGGGTACTGGAATATCACAATGTTTCTCATACCATGTAATAAAAGATGGTCTGAAGACTTTGAAACCATCATCCTTAGTCACAAATATACCAAGTTTGGAGTTCTTAAGGTACATTTGTACTACCTCCTCATAAGTTTCAGGCTTTTGATTTATCCCTCCCCAGTATGTCATATGTACATAAGGGATTCCTTGATCTTGAGCGAACCACATCAGGTCAAGCAACGGATCATAGCCGGAAATACCTGTATACCCGTTAGGAAACACTTCATAGAATAATTGTACTGTTTTCGAATCCCACATCTTCTATTCCGGGATTATGTTCGGGAAATAATTGAATTAGCAATATCTCGTAATCTTTTAGATGATACTAACTTGGACAAGATACTCCCTCCTTATGAATCAGATATTCATGAATTATTACATCCAGATACGTGGAGATCATCAATTATAGAAAAAAAATCATTAAAAGATTATAGAACAATATCATCTTCAATTTATCATTGGGATTTTGGGAGATATATAATTGGAACGAATTCTCAATCTTTTCCTTGGTTGAATCGTCTATTAGATGAGGAAAATAAAGAAAATAAATTTTTAAGAGATGAAAAATTTGACCTTTCATTAATTCAAGATTGGATTTTTAAGAGGGTGTTAGAATTAGGCTGGAAACCTTCTTTATTTAAAGATTATGATCTTCTTATTAATCGCCATTATTCTCATTATGAGTCCATTGAAAGAATTGGAAAAAAATATCAAATGATTGCTTATTTTGAAATTTGTGCGATTATTTCAGATAATTACAAATTCATTAATGAAAAAACATATCTAGATGAAATTGGTTCCTATAATGGACCTTGGCAAATTTCACATGGAAGAGACATAGATCCTTCTTGTCTTTTAGAATATCAAAAAGAGGATATCTATGAAAGAGAAGAAGACTTATGGTGGTATCCTTTTTTAAAAATAAGTGGAATTTGAATATGGAACATCAAGAATGGTTAAGTGAAATTAATGATTTACCTCCTTACCAAGATTTTATTGAATTGAGTGATCCACATGATAAAAGCAAATGGTTAGTTTTACAAAGTCTATTCAAATGGTCTGAAAAAAACTCAGAAGAGGTAATAGATGAAAAAAATAATACTAGTAAAATGATTTGGACAAAATTAAGAAGTTATTTGGTAAAAAAAGAAAACTTTAAGGAGATTATTAAAATCCTTGAAAAAGAAAACTTTATGGGTAATTGGATGCCAGAATGTGATCATCTTGAAAATATTTATTTAGGTGAATATTACTGGTCACCTTCTTTTCTTGATAAAGAGATACATTATTTTGGACGATTTGATTGGGTTTATCCTAGAGATGATATTCCCATATTAATATTACCTACTTTCGATGATTATTTTCATACATCATCTGGAAGAGATAGTTCATTTGCAGGTCTTTCAATTAATATATCAATGCTTCATAAATGGATTGTTGAAAATATGAAACTAAACTGGAAAATTGCCAATAAGGGTTTTTATAACGAGGAGAATGAATTGACTGCATACGATCCTTCTTATAGTATAGATGAACCCAAATTGATAATAATAAATCGAGAAAAATTACTAGAATTCCTTAACTCAAACGAATTAGACATTTTTTGGATTATCTATGGAAATAAACATATAATAGGTACCAGTTTCGAAGAAAATAAAGATATAAGATATGATATTAACGGTTTCTTTTGGTTAGACAGAGATAAAAATAAGGTTAATGGAAATTTCGATTTGAAAAACATAATATATAGTAATCTTAAAGATTTAATGAAACAATATAATAGTATAACTAAAAAAAATGCTATTTGGAGAGGGAAAATCACAAAGCAGTTTAGAAAATGGTATAACACAAACACAGGTAATATTTTATAAAATTTTTTCTATATGATTTAGAAGTTAAAACTATGATAACCATAGATTGGATCAATTAAACTTGATACACCACTTTTTCATTGGATACATATCATAGTTCACTTTTTACTAAGATCTAAAGCTAACGAATTGAGATTAGAGTACGATTACTTTTTCACGGTGAAAAAAATCCTGAATTAAAAGTGAATGAAAAAGTAGTAAATGCAGCAGATAAAACTATTGAACCTATCTTGAGTAATCTATTAGAGAAAAATTTTGATTAGTTTCAATTGAATTTGTAATCTGAAATATATATTTCATGTCTATGGCAATTTTTCAAGTGATCTCATTGAGATTTGTATTCTCTCCATGTAATAATTCCTTTACTCTGATAGTTCTATCGGAAAGATGTAAAGGTTTTTTTAGGTATAAATGATTTACCAATAAAGAATAATCTGGCTAAACTCAAATATAAAGATAAAATAGGATTCACATTGAATTATAAAAAGATTAAAACTTGATTATATTTAATGCGGGAGATCTTGCGAACCCCATGCTTGCCCGAACTATAATCACATTCTATTAGCCCCGCCTCCTCAAGCTTCTTAATTTGAGCAGAGATATTGGCTTCCGTCATTTCTAATTGCGCCGCAAGGTCGGATACATCCATAGGCCTCACTTGAATTTCTTGGAGGATGCTCCGCCGAGTCTTGGACGAAAGCGCCTTCATGACTAATTCAATCTCCTTATCAGACTTGATTTCCTCCAAATCAGAATAATTATTGAGTAAACCTACTTTTAAAACTTTTGAACCAGATATATCGTTAATTTCCATTGCTTTTAGTATATCCCTTAATATTATTTTTATTGATTTATTAATTCTAGTTAAGTTTTTTCTAATTTTAATAAGGAAATTTTCATAAATAAACCTATTTTTTCGAAATTTGCGTAATAAATGAAGTTAATACTTACAATTCAATCAAATAGTTACATAGTACTACAGTTTTGGAATTAGTTCGAAGGATGCTTTTTTATATAAATGATTATTTTATTAAATTAAACGGCTGTATTTTGCTCATATTAAGATTAGTGTATTTCTTTATTATAATTTGATTATATCTTCTAGATTTTTAAATCTAAAGGCTCAGATCTAACTATAAGGCCAATTCTTGTTAATTTAATTACAATAATGTTGTGAATTTTTTTACCCTTCAAAGTTAAGGGGAGAATTGGGGTTTCCTATATTCTGTTTAAGAAGCGAAGTCTTTTCTAAAGAGTTGTGGGAGTTATCTAATTAAGATTTGGGGTCTAAAGCAGTATAAAAATAAAATAATCTTTGTAGTTGATGCATAGAGATATCTCATAGTATTTGGAGCTCTTTCTGTATATAATTTATAGTTTGAGCACGAAAAGTATCTGCTATTAGTTTTAATAACATAGAACGTCTCTTGTTCATATTTTCAATAATTCATATTGAGAAAAGAGATTCAAAATCGATTTTTAAACCCCTTTTTTTATTTACATAGTTACAGATATTACTTGAGTTACATCTCTGATTCTAAGTTGGATTTAGAGGTGATATTTAAACAAATCATCTATATATAAAAGAAAAAAATTAGAGATTTATATTTTGAATAATTATTACAAATGGAGGGATTTGGACTTTATTATTCCATCTATATTTTTGATCTGGCAGTTTCTGAATTATATAATGAATATTATCTATAAGACTAGTTTACTGATTAATGAAATTGTAAATAATTCGTAAAACTATAAATTACTATCCAGATATAATCTCTTTATAATTTTGCATCTTTTTATTGAAATATATTCTCTATTTTAGCATTTATTTATTATTTTATACTGTTTGTACTAAATATATTATTATAGACTATTTTTTAGTTTGTTACATCAGTCAAATTTACATAAGCTTTTGAAATAACACTATTTTATTCATTTATTTTATATTTTAATGACTTATTTA
>SHMU01000099.1 GCA_008080765.1 Promethearchaeota archaeon
ACAGCCCTAAGATATGCCCGCCAGCTAATGCTTAGTGGACTCGTGGGAATCCCCGTCCTTTAGGGCGGGGAGGCTTCAATAATTCCTAAAAGACTAAATATTTCGTGAAATACATTATAAAATTCACTGAATTCGCAATCTGGCAGATGAAGCTTAATATAAAGCCCCTTTTCAAAGAATTTAATATCCTCGCTATTTTGTATAAAGAATTCTCCTTCAATTTCAAAAAGAAAACAATAATTAAAAAACCCAAAAACCTTAATCAGTGAATTTATTGTTTGTTTTGAAATATTTGGAATTATAAAATGGAACACTTCTTTAAATCCTAAATTTTTCAATTTTAAATATGGAAAAACCAGGTCCTTAGAAAATAAATTTTGAAACGACTTCATTTTATGATGTGCTTTACGCGCTAAAAATCTTTTTAAATCTTCTGGTTGATAAGAATATAAATTTTTAAGATTTTTATATTCTGAAGTATTTGGACCGTAATATCTATCAGAAATATGATCTAAATCAAATTCCCTAATGGAAGGTACTTGTAAATCATAGTTTTGTTTATAAATGACTTTTTTTGCAAATGACTTAAAATGACGAACATCAAGATTCCATCCATTTAAAGTGAGATTGTAATTAAAATGTAAAATATGATAAGCTTTTGTAATAGAAAACATAATATATTCCGACAAAGCTTTTTTTGATTTTAATAACCAGTTCAAATAAGATTTATTGGGAGTTTTATAGGGAAAGACATAACTAATAAAAAAAATATCAGTGTGGATCCAGCTTATTTTTATATTTATTTAAAAATTCAGCAGCACCAATTTGACCAATTTCCTCTGCACCAGTTAGAACAAACCATATTTCGGCATTATCAAAGGGTGAATCTAAAACCAGTTTCGCTGTTTTCCATAAGGTGTACAACCCAGACGCATTATCTAAAGCCCCAGGAGAACGATTGGAGATACGATTAGATGCTAACAAAAATATTAAAACTACAGAAATCCATCCCAAGCTAAAAATTATCGTTTGAAGGTAGGGACAGCTCGCAAGGTTTATAAGTTCTAAGATAATACAAATTCCTGATATGATTCCGATTGAAATAACCAATAGAATCGTGCTTAGAACAATGAGAGCCCGAGCTTTTGTTGGATATAGCTGGGATTTACTATCATGATGGGCAACTAAAATAACACTGCATTTTCGTTCCTTCTTTGCCCTCAGACGATAAATAAGATTTTTCTGCATAAGAGCTATTTCTTCTTTTGGATTTGATCTCTTTTGCACTCTAACTTCACATACGTCGGAGCATTTCGGTTTCCGTTTTATAGTTGCCAATATTATAGTAATTCCGGGTAATATCATTAAACTATACAAAAATAGAATCCAAAATAAAATGAGAAATATCGAGGATAATACTCCAATAATTGCAAGCTTTCTAGATAATTTGAAAGAAGTATCTGATTTGAATACCGGAAATTCTTGCTCTTCGCATTCAAAATTGAATCTATCAAAGTCTTGCTTTAATAGTTTAACAATTTTATGGCTTCCTTCAGAGCCTACGAGACGTGGGATACACCATCTTCCCATTAATTCAGTGAATTCTTTGTGCATCATTTCAACCATAATCTACTCTTCTGGATTGATTCTAAAAAACACCTTAAAAGAATAATTAAAAAATATAAACTTAAGCTTGAAATATAATTTTTCTTCTTTAATTTTATCCATTATTTTTAATAAATAATCTGATTAAGATAATTTTATCTTTAAACCTTAAAGATTTTTTATCTCTTACTTTAGAGAACTAAAATTAGTCAACAAGCTTACCACAATGATTTAGTAATGATAATAGGAAGTACTAATTTTTTAAGAGAAATTGATAAAAAAAAATAATAATAATAAGAAAAAAACTGAAAGAAAATCAGATTTCTTAAAAGACTGAAAATAGTGTGAATAAACCCTGGAAAGGAGCAATTGTGGTCACAATCACAGTGAAATAAATCGCATTTATTAGAGCCCCCATAATGATGTTTCCCGTTCTTTTAAATGAAATGGTATCTACACAAGCAGAAATTATTAGTAGAGGTGTGCTTACAGGAATCATTACTCCCCAGAAAAAGAAACTCCCTGTTAATAATCCCATTGCGAGAAGAATGGCATTCACATAAATGAATAATATCCCAAAATGAATTATTATGATTTTGAGCGTTGCTAATCTTCTATTGACTAATTTGGGTTTTACTATAAGGAAAATATAGAGTCCATATACAAAAAATATTAAAAATGCAATCACACTATAGAGTGGAATCCATGGTGCTTTTATAATAGAGGGGACAATTCCTATATAATTGCGTCCAAATGATAGATATAAGATGAGATATAAAAAACCCGCGAGAATGATTCCCAGAACCACATATTTAGCAAGATCCTTTTTACTATCCGTAAATGGCTTTTTAAGTATGGCTTTTAGTGAAATTTCCCTTTTCTTCCCCAATCGATATATCAAGAGCAGTATTCCAAAACTGGCACCAAATAATAAACCAAAGACAAAACCTATAATGGGTTGAGGAATAAATAAAAATGCCCAAACTATAAGAAAGATTCCAATTATTCCAAATATGAGGGTGTAGAGGAGAGTTAAGAAAAATAATCGTAGCGAGGTTGTATCTCCGATATCAATTTGTAAACGACTTTCAAATTCCATATGAATTGAGGTTTCTGCATAATCCTTAATTTCTTCTTCCTTTGTATTATTATCATTCTTTTTTCCTTCTATGTCTTCAATTTGAGTTGATGGATGAAATCCAAAGGCTCTTGATAACATATACATAAGCGAGAAGAATACCCCAAAGCCCCCTATTACTTGCAAAATCAGTATTAAAAGTCTTAAATGGCCATAGAAATCTTCATCCGCGGTCAATACAGTAGGGAAGGTATTAATCAGCCAATTCCTTGATGCTCTGATGAAATCAGTATCCCAAGCCACTGATAAATGGTTACTATTATCATCTAAATAAATCATTGTTGCATTTCCTTCTTGAAAGTTGCCATATAATTGATTTACATCAATTAAAGGGGAAAGTTTCCCCGCTCTTAACCCTACTACATTTCTTAACACTTCCAAGTTAAAAGCTTCATCATATTTCGCGTGGATCATAAGTACATTTAAAGGATGACTTGAATTTCCTTGCCTTAACCCATATTGCAAGCTTGTTCCAACTCCTATGAACGCTTTAAAATCGGGATCACTATTTACAATTAAATTTCCGGGAAAACCACCCATGCTATAGCCAATATAAGCAAGATTGTGGATATCAACATCTAGGCGGCTTGCTAAGTAAGTTTTAACCGCTAGCACATCGAACAATAATCTATTTCTGTCTAAGCTTCCCGTACTCTGCCCATGCCCTCTGAAATCAAGAGTCACCACTACAAAGCCCGCGGCAGCTATTTCCAAAGCATATCCTTTCATAAATTCTTTATTTGCCATATATCCATGCCCTATAATAACAGCAGGTGTATTTTGGGGTATTTTCAGTCCTCTTATGGGTTCTGCTATATTTACCGAAATGGTTTCTCCGTCTAAAGTTTCCAATTTTTTATTAGTAAACCTTACACTACGAGGAACTAAACTAATCAATAAGGTTCCAGTAATAAATAGTAAGAGTAATGAGACAAGAACTATGGCATTTTTCTCATTAGATTTTATTGGTATCATTTTATTTAATGAATGACTTTTTTTTATTATAATTATTTCTATTAAAATATACCTATGGGTGTTAAAAACTTTTTTGATAAATTCTATGAAGGTATTTCTTATAATAATTAGTTTATCTTGAAAAATATGTGAAATCCATTAAGATAAACAAAACAAGGTAAAGAATCTTTTTGAACTTATATATTAAAGACTACCTCTTCATAATTATATTCTATATGGTCGATTATTTATTGGAGAGACTTCTTTGAGAGTCTTAGGTCACACTTCATACCAGAGTTGAATATAGTAACACTTTAAATACAATCAATCATTTGTCCATAGTTTAGATGAAATTAACACATAAATAGAGTAATATATTCAATAAATGCGATAAAGAAAAAATAGTAGTAAAAAAATTTAATTTAAGCCAATAAATTTACCGTCGAAGCTT
This sequence comes from Promethearchaeota archaeon, assembly GCA_008080765.1. Classification (GTDB taxonomy): domain Archaea; phylum Asgardarchaeota; class Lokiarchaeia; order Sigyniarchaeales; family SOKP01; genus TEKIR-8. The sequence goes on from SHMU01000099.1 coordinate 4,149, forward strand.
TTTATATTCTGCAATCGTCTTTTCTGCGATCCGAATTGCTTGATCCTTTTCTGCAATTGTTTCATTCAGTTTTGCTTCCAATTCCTTAGTATATTTTTCCAATTGATGGATTTTTTGCAGCGCTTCCTCACTGATTCCCCCTCCTCCATCACTTCCTCCTGCCTCAACTTTATTTTTTAATGCTTTATACTTTTCCTTCCAGACGGTTAAATCTGTTTGTAATTCTTTTATTCTCTCATCAACTGGCATATCGGAACTAATAATCCCTTTTTTTTCTTCTATCTTTTCAAAGCGCTCTTTCCATGTACTTACTTCGTTTTCTAAGTTTCTTACCTTCATTTTTAATTCGGAGACCATGTCCAATAACTCATCCCTGCTTTTATCACCCAATACTTCCATGAAGATTTCTTTTCCTGCTTCTAATTCTGCTTCAGATTTATTACCCAAGATTCGCTGCTTTCGTTTCTGTAAATCTTCTACGGTCTGTTCAGAAAGATAATCCAAGGCGTTAAAACCAATACCTCCATGTTGCGTTTCTCTTTTTCTTACTTTTACAAAAAGCGGAATTCCGCTGACTGCTTCACCGCTAATTATCGCCTCACCCTTATCTAAACCGCTAATATCAGTTCTATGTTCCTTACTTAAATCTTCGGCACTATGGATGGTAATATTTACATCGTTCACATCAGAGAGACAATGAACTACCCAGGTTCCCGCTTGCGCTCGGATGGTTGTATCCAATAATTGAGGTCTCTGGGTTCCTATAACCATATTTGCCCCAAACTTCCTCCCTTCTTGGCTAAAAAGTTTGACTGTTTCACATGTTTCAGTAGATTTTTTTCCCGCAAATAAATGTGCCTCATCTAAGAAAAGGTAAAACGGAGGAATCTTTCGTGAAGTGCTTGCTTTATATAATTTTTTAAGTAATCTCCCCGCAAGACTTTCTTGCGCTTCAAGAGAAAGTCCTCGCATATTAATAATCGCACATAAATTGGGGGCAACAATATCACTTTCACCGAGCGAAAATAGGTACTCAATATCCACATCAGCCCCTTTATTGATACTTAAATCAGAAAATTCGATAATATTATTAATAAAAGGACTTTCACCTGCACCATCATCTTCACTTTTAATTTTTAAGCTGCCATATTCTCCATGTCTATCCAATATTACCACGGGTACTCCTTTTTTCATGAATTCTTCGCATAGTACACCCATGGTATATGATTTTCCGCTTCCTGAACGTCCGGTGATAAAGACTCTGCCAAAATCTTTTACCATTAAATTAACTTTAAAATCGTATCCCAGAAGTTTACCAAGTGCTATTGATTTATCCGGAGGATTTTCAATTCCTAAAACTTTACGTATTTGTTCGTCTTTTGCTAAGTAAACTTTCGCCCCTACATCAAACGGTCTAGTAGGGCGCTCTCCGATGACTTGTAGATCAGCCTTTAATCCTTGAGAATCATTCCAGATAGAGCTTATTGTAAGTAATTTATAATCTCGTTCCCCTCGCTCTCTCTTCTTTCCGTACACAACTAGGTAACTAGTTCTTTCTACTTTATCACTTTCGATGAGTACTCTCGCCTCAGATATCTGTGTTTTTCCCACAAGCCTTCCTATAGGTTTTTCTTCGATATCAAAATCATCTTCATCTTTGAGATCAACAATTTCATCTTCTTCGAACTTTTCCTCCAGATTATCATCTAGATCCTCTTCAAAATTTTCTTCTAATTCTTCTTCTCTATCAGAATCATCTGGTCCGTCTTGATCCGACATTTTCTCATCAATATAATGTGTTAATATAAGTAAATAAAATTGATTTCTAAATCTATTATAAAGAAATAAGATAATTCGAGTATTAATAATTTAATGTTTTCATGTAATATTATCTCTGGTCTTTATATACTATGAATTTTTTGACCATATGATGGGGATGGTAAGATTCTTTCGCCTTTCGCAATCCTTCTATCCCTAAATCTTGCTCGCGATTTACATATTGGGCATCTTGACTACAGCAATGTTTTAAAAATAAATTGTTAATTACTTGATAAGATCCCTCATAATATGTATGTGCTTTTTCAATATGGATTACATTCGTATTGGAGTTTAACATTTCACCGATGGTATAACCGGCAGTGTCACCATCAACTATGATAATGCCGCCATTATAGTCTAAATCAGAATAATTATTAAAAAGTCTATCTATAGCGCGTTGCTCTTGTTGTAGGTCTTTATTCTTCTGACATTCATTTATTATGCACCACTTCTCTTGGAATGATCTGCATTTTTCCAGCCATTCATCGGAAATAAGATGGAATTCATATTCATATTGTTCTAAAAATTTCTCTAAATGCCTCCTTTTAGAGCGGTATTTGTTTCCCGCAAGTTCAATAAGTTTCGATTTATTATACACGTAATCCCAGTTATCGCGATCCTCTTGTAGATTTAGTGATAAATCTGAAAATTCAGGTTTTTCTTGTAATTTTGAAGCGAGACTTTCGGGAACGCGATGAAACTCAATATCCTTTCTTTTCTTAAATACTTCCAACATAATCTCTTCGGGATGCTGCCCGATTGGTGGAAAAAAAAAGAGAGGGGCAGCATCCTTTATTAGAGGAGTTTGCCATTTTTCTAAAAAACTTTTTGAAAATATTAGTAGATGATTATGCCATTCGAGAAAGAGGGAATCATAATATTCTTGCCAAGCAAATAAATTAGTAAAGGTGAATTCTGAAATTTCTGGAGGGTATTGAGTAAAATATCTCGTGAAAATGTCTTTAGAAGAGAGATTTATTGGAGCTGCATCATTTAATTCCATAAGATAAGTAAATTTAAGTGGTTTAAAAGCATTTTTTATGATAATTATAAATTTCAAAAGAGCGTCTTTTTCAATAATAATTCCATTGTTTTGAACTTAAGTTTATGATCTTTACTGATTATTAGGTATTTCATGTTTTATACTATTCATAATTCATGAGGGAGATAGACAACTATTAAAGGAATAATTCTCTCCATAGAGTTATAAGAATATATTAAAAAATAGGAATTATAAGAATAATATGAATAAATACAATAAATTAAAAACATTAAGTATTCTCCTTTTTTCGGTACTTTTATTAACATTTGTAACCCAAACCAACATTCTCTATCCTACCAAAGAAGAATCAGAATTATCTGGAGATATTATTTTTAGAATGGAAAATCATGAGCTAAAGAGTAGTGAAGTAATTACCAGTTTGATTTTGATAAATGGTTCTGCTACTGGAATTGATGCTCACAATTGGAGCTGGGCGAAAGATCAAGGATATGTAAGTAGAGGTAATGGTACTCAAGAAAATCCTTATGTTATTGAAAATCTTGAAATTGATTGTCAGAACTCTCATGCAGGGGTCGTAATTGTAGATTCCCGCGAAGAGGCGGCAATTCCAATCTATTTTACCATCAGGAATAACCGTATTTATAATGTAGGAGCAGCTAACTCTCATAGTGCAGGTATTAAGTTATATAGGACGCAACATGGTACTTTAGAGAACAATGAAATTTCAAGCACCAGAGACGGAAATTATGGAATTCATATTGTAGGAACACTAAACACTCAGAATGGGTATCCTTTTCAATGGGATACCAGCAAAGATATTAATGTAACTAATAATAACATCACCAATACGGAGAGAGGCATTTACATTGAGACGGGATGTGAAGATATTATTGTGTCCAACAATACAGCAACCTCAAATTCATTGGCGGGAATCTATATTAATAGAAGATGCTTACAATTAACAATTACTAATAACCTCTTAAGCGATAATAATATTGGCATCGCAGATAGTGATTCTAATAATCATGAAATTATTGAAAAGCAACCAGATCCCGCATTTAAATACGGAAATATCGTTAAATATAATACAATAACCGAAAATGCCTATGGATATTATTTGGCTCAATCAAGAGACAGCACTATTGGATATAACAACATTTCCCTAAACACAATTCATGGGATGTATATCTCAGGCTCCTCATGGAATGAGATTGCCAACAACACCATTGAGGATAATCAAGATAGAGGCATTTTAATGGTTATGGGACCAATGGGATGTTTCAGAAATGATTTGTATAAAAATAGAATTGCAAAAAATTATGTGAATGCAGAAGAATTAACCTCCGCACCACCCTTTATAGTATATGATTGGAATTGGATGCCTACCTACTGGGAAAATAATTGGTCCGTTTGGGAATCAACGCATAGAATTGGAAATAAATGGGGAGATTATAATGGAACTGATGTTGATGATGATGCTATTGGAGATGATCCCTATCTATTTACTGGGAACTCTGATCCAGCTCCTATATTCAATGATGGTATCGAAGGCCGTGTAATTTTTATCAATGATTCTTCTATGCCTCCAAACCCTAGTCCTTTTAATTGGTCGTGGGCAAGCCAGCGTTTCTGGTGTACAGGCACCGGCATGGTTGACGACCCCTATGTAATTGGACCAAATGAATATTGGGATGGTGTGATTGATGCATGGGGAAATGATTTTGGAATTTCAATTGTTCAATCTTTTACTGAAGAATTTCGAATTGAAGGGCTTACTATTATGAATGCTACTCAAGCGGGTATTAATTTATACGATGTTTCTATGCAAAATGTTATATGGAATAATACTATTATAGCAAATTTGGGTGATGGAATGCATTTAGAAGCCGTAAGAATGCTAAATATTTCTGAAAATGTTTTAATGGATAATGATTATATGGGCATTTCTTTGACTAACAATTCAGGGGGTCCCGCAATGAAGAATCATATTTTAGACAATCAAATCTTAAATAGTGGGATTGACGGCATTTATATTGCAAAGAACACCGATGAAACAAATATAACGGGAAATATGATACAAAACAGCGGACGATACGGTATTAACATCAATGAAACTGATCGTACCATATCCGGCGGCTGTAATGATACATTAGTATATAATAATATCTTAGAAGCAAATCTTATTAATGCAAATGATAATGGCACCAATACCGATTGGTATTTATTATTTCCTGGAGGATATGGTCGGGGAAATGAATGGGATGATTATATTGGTACAGATTCTGATGATGATGGGATTGGTGATTTAGAATATGATATTGGTGGATTTTCATCAAGCGAAGATAAATTTCCCATTTATAATGACGGACTTGAAGAAACGGCATTATATATTGATGCAATGGCTACTGGAGTGGGAGCGCATAACTGGACATGGGCAAGCAGGAGATTATTTGTTTCGGGAACGGGGCAGATGTCCGATCCTTATATCATCCAAAATGTAAGATTTAGTGGCGCAGATACCACAAGTGCAATTACCATTAAAAATTCCAATATGGTCTATTTTAAGATAATTAACTGTACATTGGATGATATTGGTGATACAGATTCGGGCAGTGCTGGAATATACTTATATGACACGGATAATGGACAATTAACTAATAATACATTTTCAACTAATAGAGACGGTAATTACGGAATTTTCTTAGATAAAGATTCTGATCGTATCAATGTTACTGATAATAATATAGAAAGCAGCAATCCTTCCTATAAATTCAAATACGGTATTTATCTTGATAATAGTGGATTGGCTGCGTTGGAAAATATAATTGATTCCAATATTATTAGAAACAATGAAATAGGGATCTTTATTACAAACATGAGCAATGAAAATAACATAACAACCAATGAAATCACAGATAACACAGAAGCAGGTATAAAAATTGAGGGAAATAGCGGGTATAATGGGATTTATTATAACGATATTTTGAGGAATGGAAAGGGCATTTTGATTCTTAATGCTTCAAATTTCAATTATATTATTGACAATGAAATAAAGGAAAACTTGGAAATAGGCCTATATATTAATACCACCGATAATAAAATCTACTATAATATCTTTGACAATCCGCTCCTCAATGCTCAAGATGATAGCATGGATCCACCTAATATGAATGAATGGTATAATAGCTTTGATATGCCCTTCAAGGGGAATTATTGGAGTAACTATACTAAATCAGAATATAGTGCGGAGGTCATAGATGCTGACGACGATGGCATCGGCGACATTCAATATAATATTTCGGGTACAAGTAACGCGATTGATTTCTATCCTCTTTATGATGATGGACATAATGGCAGTAGAGTTATAATTGATGGAAGTTTAATCGCAGGAGAAGTTGGAAGTTGGCAATGGGTGGCAGATCGAACATGGTGCACCGGATCAGGAACAATTGAAGACCCTTATATTATTAGCGGTTTAGTAATTAATGGGCAATTAAACGGCAGCTGTATCTATATACACGATTCTAATAATTGGAATCAAAATTTTGTGATAAGGGATTGTATTCTCTACAATTCAAGCGCAACGATGTCTCCTCAAGCTGCAGGAGGTATTTTATTAGAGCGAGTGATTAACGCAAGCATTATGAATTGTTCTATCACAAATAATAACGGTTCGGGGATAATTCTTAAGAGTGGCTATATGGAAACGGAAGAGACTGCCAATGTTATTATTAAAAATAATACTATTCAAAATAATAACGGTTCGGGGATATTTCTTAACGGCTCATATGTTCACGATACCTTGATCGAAAATAATACAATTCTATCAAATGGAGTAAATGGTATTACATTGATTAACAATGCTTTTGAGAATACAATTCGGGATTGTAGTTTCTATAATAACACAGAAATCGGAATCTCTATTGTTGACTTTCAACCAATGGAACCAACAGGGCATTGGGAATATCCGCCGCCTGACTATACTCCCGTTTGGGTAATGGATCCATGGAATAAGAATTATATCTTCAATAATACGATAACTCTTGGGAAAACAGGGATTGGGATTCAATCTTCTAAGATGATTGAAATAACTGGAAATATAATTACACAGACGAAAAGCAATGGGATTGCTATAAAAGATATAGATAACAAAAACATAACTATCAGTGAAAATCTAATTTATGCGAATACTCAATATGGAATCAATTTTGGGTGGAATTTACCTGCATTTACCATCAATAATTCTGTAGTGAACAACAATATATCTAATAACGGAGATACGGGTATCATATTACAGCAATGCTATGAATCAACGTTTTCGGACAATATAATTGAGCAAAACAGTATTGGGATTGGTCTTGCGTTTCTAAATAGCTATAATACCTTCAAAAATAATCTCTTAGTAAGTAATTTGGACCGCGGACTGGCGATCTTTGACCTTTCATGTGAAGAAAATAAGATCTATGGCAATAATTTTACTAATAATGGGATTAATGGTGAGGATTTAGGCTTAAGCAATCAATGGTGCATCAATACAATGGAGATGAAAGCTGGAAATTATTGGGATGATTACGATGGCAATGATACGGATGATAATTACTTAGGCGATACAGCTTATGCCAATATCGGAGGTTTTATGAATCCAAAGGATTATTTTCCAATTTGGTGGGACGCTCCCGTAATTAAAGTAGCGAACGATATGCCACAAGAAGGGAAGGAATATGGAGAGGATGCTCCTTTTTATAATATACAAATTGAGCAAGGAATTGGAATGAAATTCTGGTATGATGTTAACGGTACATTCTCGCCAATAATGGAAGCTAATTCTCAAACTCTACAAGGAAAAATCGCTAATAACATATGGGAATCTTTTTCTAATGGTACTCTCACCCTTAATTTCTATGTTAATGATAGCAGAAATCAAGTGGATACAATTAGTGTTGAAGTATCTAAGCTTGTAGAAGATCCCGATACAGCTTTCATCGGTGATACTTCACCTACACTTATTGCTGCAGTTGCCAGTGCGGGTGGTGCTGAAGAAGAAAGCGGCTTACCATGGTGGCTTCAAGCTGTTTTTACGGGTATGATAAGTGCCTCAGCGGGATTAGTTATTAAAATTTCATATAGCACTCATAAACGCAGAAAGGAACTTTACAGAAAGATTGGAGAGAATTTCAATAAGATAGAAAACATCGAGAAATTCTTACAAGAAAAATTAGGATTCGAAGAATGGCAGAAACTTCAAGATGCATGGCAAAAATATAAAAAGAATGAAATTTCTCAAAAAGAACTCATTAAAAGCGGAAGAAAAAGATTAGGAAAGCGCTTTATGGATATATTCATCTCTGGGAAACGATAAAAAGGTTTTTTGACTGCCAATAACAAAAATTTAGCTTTTTTATTTTTTTAACTTTTTTAACTTTTTTATTTTTTTAACTTTTTTAACTTTTTTAACTTCTTTAATTTTTATTCTTATCTTCTATTTCATCAGTTGGATCCCGTAAAATTTAAAATATTTTATATATGAGATTAAAGTCTTTCGGTAATTCTTTCAGAAATTACTAACTGAAAAATAAGATGAAAGAAAAAAATGAATATATTTAGAATAAGAATTGATTTAGAGCTTTTTGGCAATCAAATCGACAAGACGATTGCTGTAGCCCCATTCATTATCGTACCAGCTTAAAACACTGCAGAGGTTTCCGATAGTATTCGTAAAGATACTAGAAAAAATTGAGCTTGCGGGATTACCAACTACATCACTACTTACAATTGGATCATCGCTATATTCTAGGATGCCTTTCAAGGCTCCCTCTGCTGCCTTTTTCATTGCAGCATTGATCTCCTCAATAGAGGCCTCCTTGTTGAGAATGAACTTACCGTCAACTACACTCCCATCCGCTGTTGGTACTCTCATAGCCATTCCATCCAATTTTCCATTTAATTCAGGAAATACTTCTCCTATGGCTTTCGCAGCACCGGTTGATGTAGGAATGATATTAGCTGCAGCAGCTCGTCCGCGCGTCATTTTAATAGGGGATCCTGCAACTGCTGTATCAACAGTTTTTTGATTACCTGTATAAGAATGAATTGTGGTAATTATCCCCTTTTCAATTCCGAAGTTGTCGTTTAATACCTTCACGACAGGTGCCAAACAATTGGTTGTACAACTCGCATTGGAAATTATTTGGTGGTCATCTTTCAGTTTATCATCATTGCACCCTAATACTACTGTAATATCGGGATTAGTTGCGGGTGCACTGATTACTACCTTTTTAGCTCCTGCTTGTAAATGCTTTGCGGCGCCATCTCTATTAATAAAGAATCCTGTTGATTCTAAAGCAGCCTCTACTCCATAATCGGTATGGGGTAAACTTGCTGGATCTCTTTCAGCAGTAACAGGCAACTCCTTACCATTAATTATTAATGCTCCTTCTTTATAATCAACCGTTCCAGGAAATCTACCAAATACAGTATCATATTTTAGGGAATATGCTAAATATTTCGCATCAAATAAATCATTGATGTATTTAATATCTATATCGGGATTATTATACGCAGCCCTAAAAAAGTTCCGTCCGATACGCCCAAAGCCGTTAATCATTATGTTCTTTGTCATTTATTATTTCACACTCTTACATTTGCTATTTATTGTTTTAAAATTGTCAAATTAAAAGAATTTATTGGTCTATAAATTCTTTACTTTTTTCCTCGATTTAAAGCTGAGGTCATTCTTAAAAAGGAAAACGAAGAATAAAAATACTAGTGAGTAAATGTTTGCATTAAATCCCTTTATCTAGTAGCATTTTTACTTATTTTAAATTTTAAATGAAGGATGATTCCATTAAAGCAGAAATTTAGATAGGAAAACAGAAAAGGTGTAAATTCTATGGGATAAAAGTAAAATATATAAATGTTCGTGGAGCCTAATATTAAATAATAACTAGAACACTATGAATATCTTATATAATAATATTTAACCAGCTTGCCTTTAGTGATGAATGGAGAAATTATTTTTATCGAAATTTTTGATATTGGAGCAAATATTCCTTTAAATCGATTAAAACATGTTTTTAAATAATGTAAAGATAAAATAATGATAAAATCCAAAGACACTCCCACTCACCTTGAATTTCCTGAGTTTTTATGCGTTGAAATTATAGCTGCATGTACTTCTCAACATCGAAATATTAAAAATATTATTATGGATGCCAAATATTATGAAAATGGCGCCATTTCAATGCTCTTGCACCTCAAATTATCCAATTATCCTTTAGACCAATTTCATCTACTTCGAAATATAAATATTCATTGTTTGAAAAACACATTTAATATAAAAGAGATAATTCAATTTCAGTTTCAAAACATTTATAAAATAATCAAAGATTCCATTTCTCATATGCTTTATGAATTTAGAACATTAATTACACAAGATTATATGATATTTATGGGGGTTTCCCGACTAAATATCACTAGGTGGACAACCCAAAAAAATCTTTTGTTGTGCCTCCAATTATGAATAAATC
>SHMU01000100.1 GCA_008080765.1 Promethearchaeota archaeon
CCGTTCTGCTCACATCTGGTTGAAAATGAAGCGTGCACAGCCGATGGTGTCGTGTATTTGAATCCGTTGCTTCTCGTTCGGGAATATCCGTAACTTGATGGCTTTACTCATCTATATATAGGAAAACAAATCATCACACTTAAATAGAGTAGAGTATGATGATTTTCTGATTTTTTTTGTTCCAAAAAAAATAGACCTCAATTCATCTCCACCTTGAAAGGTGGAGTGTTCTTGAGGGGTCATGATAAAAGAATAAATTAATGCAAAAAATAAAAGAGTCTAAAAATGTTTAAATGTGGTTATAACGCCCTTTATTCCTTTTCTTTTAATTGCTTCTCTAGTGCCTCTTTGTCGTCATCCTCACTGTGAATTCTCTTTAAATCTACATCTGAATAGCCGGGGAGTATATTTATCATTCGTCTAGTCGAATTTTTTATATCTTTAGAGCTTGTAATAAAGCGTCCAACAATTAATATATCAGCTCCTAAGGCTAATGCGTCACTTGCAGTTTCTGGAACAATCCCTCCTGCTACTGCCACGAGTACACGGTCTCTTCCACTCGCTAATTGATTATCTTTGTAAAGATCCTTGATTTTCGGGACAAAACCCCATTTTTTTTTCTGTGCTTCGATGCTTCCTTCTGCTTTTGTTGATTGTTCGGCATCAATTCCTCTATGTAATATTACTACGCGAGGAATTTGTTTTAATTTCTGAAGCTTTGCGACGGGATCCGGCACTTCCATCATATCAACGATACCATCAATTCCCATTCGTTCTGCCTCTAATAAAAATTTATCAATAGATGCAGGTGATGCTAACCCACTGCAGACTACTCCGTCAGCGCCCGCATTAAATGCATCATCAACTTCAAGCTTTCCTACATCTAAAGTTTTAAGATCTGCGACGATGTATTTATTTGGTTTGATCGTTCGGATTTCTCTGATGGCATCCATCCCGTATTTCTTCAAAAATGGTGTTCCCACTTCTAGTATGATTCTATCACTATTAGGTAGGATTGCAACAACTTTCTTATGATGATCAAGTGAGGGATGATCGAGAGCTACTTGTAAATAAGGAGGCCTCCATAATTTGGGGGCTTTAATACCCGCAACCGGATGTTTGGCACGATCTTTATCGTAAAAGATTTTTTCAATAGGAGGATAATTTTCCAAGGCCCGCTTTAAAGCAAGCTTGGTGGCTCCATAATTATATTGATAAATCTTTCTATAATCTTCAGCCTCTGGATGAATAAACACATTTACTATAATTACCCATTCATCTACTTTGTTTAAGGGGATAATTCCCTCCTCCACGGCATCAGCAACAGCCTTTGCCACCGCAGATTGTGCGGGACCGAAGATTTTATTCGCCTCTTCCATTTTGGATATCGTCACTTTAGGAATAATAAGAGTTTGCGGCTTGGGAACTAAATTTGGACGAATCACTGCAAGAAGAGATCCATGCCCCACGGAGGGCTGACTTAGACTTTGTGAAAATGCATACCCCACAGGACCCCCCTTAGAGCCAATCATTACATCCAAATGAGCAAGATTTGGAGCATCGCCTATTAATGCCTCTCCAATATAAAAATCTGTTTTTACCATACTTATGAGCTCATTGTTGTTTATTTTAATATGTTATATAATTTAATGATAGGAAATGGTATTTCAAATAATATACTTTTCTAGTAGTACATAAATAACAAGATGAAAAAACATTAATAATGTTTCTATCTCATCTTAGGAAATTAATTATCATATTTTAGATTTTACTAAAATATAATCTAATTCTTCTCATGAAAAAAAATAGTCATGAAAGTCTTTCTGAAAAGTTGAATATAAAAAATAACGAAAAGATTAATTGAATTAATAATGTAAATGCAATCTTCAACCACAAATAGCTAATTTGTAGTTTCATTCATCTTAAAATTGATAAAATAAAGTATAGAAAAAAAAGTAGTATAGCTTAGGTAAAACTATTTAAAAATTCGAATGACTGCTTCCGCCTTGATTCTTTGGCATAAACCTGTATAAATACATTGCAAACTCTCGAGGATTTCTTGATTGCATGATTACTCTGCCAGGGCCCTTAAGCTGCGTGATTACGCCTTCACCCGATAAAATAGTCGATTTCCAATTTCCAACACGCTTTATATCAAACGTGACAGACTCTTCCATGGCAACAAGATGCCCATTATCGCAATTGAAAAGCTGATTAGGCTGTAAGGTTATTTCAAAAAAAGCTCCGTTAGCGCCAATAAATAAGTCTCCTGCTTTGTCTAAGGCATCAATAAGCAGATAAAAAGCTCGCTCTCCTGCAAAAAACATCTTTTTTGCCCCTATAAACTTGGTTTCAGTGTTAAAATGCGTGGAACTCGCTATATAACCACCACTAAACACTATCCATCTCTTCCCGGGTTCCATTGAAATGTGCATCATGTCGCCCAGAAAGACTGGTGCTAAACCAAGATATCCATCATCATTTGCTGTAAATGTATTCAAAAAGAAGGTTTCGCCTGCTAGCGTTCTTTTTAATGATTTCAAGACTCCCTTTTCTGCCTTTTTAGTAGTAATTTCCAATGAAGGATTAAAATAGATCATCGTCCCCCCTTCACATTGAATGTGCTGTCCTTTTTTCATGTGTACGCGCACGTAGGTGAACGTAGGAGCCTCTTGTATGTCAAATTCAAATTCATTACCTTGAACCATCGTTCTCACTATATTTTTTTGTTTCTTTTAATTTTACTAATTAATATATAATGATTATTAAAATGAAATAAATATCTTTGCAATAAAGGAGTTTTTGTAGATATAATATCCTACTGAGGAAGTTCTTGGATTCCTTTAGAATATACCTTAAATTTAATAAAGTAATTTGGATTTGGTAATATAATTTAGTGCACATCGTGATATGTATATATGATGCTGAAAAATATATTGATTTGTGGAATCGGAGGCGTAGGAGGCTATTTTGGTGGAAAAATCGCTTATAAGATAAATTCAGTAAAAAATCCACCCTATAATATCTTTTTTTTAGCTCGAGGAAAGCATTTAGAGGAGATACAAAAACAAGGTTTAGAGCTCCACACTTCTGAGAATGAAACGCTACTTTGTAAGCCTACCTTAGCATCTGATGATATCAATGATTTTCCCCCACCTCAACTCTGTTTTATTTGTGTAAAGAGTTATGATTTGGATGCCTTAATTAATCAAATACAACATAAACTCATGAATGATACATGTATCATCCCATTGATGAATGGCATTGACATTTATGAAAGAATTAGAAAAAATCTGAAGAAATCTATTGTGTTTCCGTCTTGTGTCTATGTGGGGAGTCACATAGAAAAACCGGGAGTTGTTATACAAACAGGGAATCCTGGATTCTTTCGATTAGGGTATGATCCCAAATATCCACATTTCAAACCTAACAAAATTCTGGAATTGTTTAAAGAACTTAAAATTAAAGCAATTTGGGAAGATAATCCAAATCCTGCAATATGGGAAAAATTTCTCTTAGTCGCCTCGTTTGCGCTAGTTTCAGCCCACTATAGTCAAACTTTAGGACAAATTATAGAAGATAAACAATCAAGACACCTTTTAGAAAAAATAATGGAAGAAATTGTAATGATTGCAAATAAAAAAGGGATTAGCTTAAAAAAGAACATTATTCAAGATACCATAGATTTTTGTAGGTACTATCCTAAAGTAATTCCTTCATACTCTCGGGATGTTCAGAAAGGTGGAAAAAATGAAGGTGACTTGTATGGAGGTGCAATAATTAGAATGGGTAAAAAATATGAGGTTCCAACTCCAACCACTGCTTCTGTTTATAATCAAGATCTTTAAATTTATGCTCCTCAGTTATTACCTTGAACAATTAATATCATTTAAAAAAAGTTTCAATTTCTTTTGCTTTTTGTCTCATTGGTTCTAAATGTTCTTTGGTTAAGATTTTACTCTCAAAAATGATATGCTGACAATCATATTTCGAAAAATCATATTCAAAGATGTTAATTCCAAATTCTTCTTGTTGTTCCCAGAGTTTTGATCCCGGATAAGGAGTTGCCATGAAATAATCGATTGTATCATCTTCGGTAAGTGGAAGCTTTTTTATATAATCAAGAGTTTCTTGAAACGTTTGGACCGTTTCTCCGGGCAATCCTAATACAAAATAAACTTGTACGGGAATATCATTTGTTTTCAAATATTCAATTCCTTTTTTGACTTTATTGGGATTTTGAAATTTAAAGTTTTGTTGTAACACGCTCTTACTCGCAGATTCGATGCCCGTTGCTACAACCTTACAACCAGCTTGTTTAAGGAGCAAAATATGGTTATTTGAAAGATTATCAACTCGCAACTCACATCCCCAAGGTAAATTAAACTCTCTTTTTTTTAACACCTTACAAAATTTTTCAAAAAATGTTTTGTTAATATTTATATTATCATAAAAGTTGACAAACTCATAAGTATAAGAAGAATTAATATCTCGTAATTCTGCTTCCAGAGAATCAATTGTTCTTATCCTTATTGATTGGAATAGATTCTGCCTTGAACAAAAGCTGCATTCATTGGGGCAACCTCTATTAATTATCACATTTGCAACTGTATACTGATGATTTATAGGAATTAGTTTAAATCGAGCGGGAAGGGGTAAACTTCTTAAATCAATAAGCTGTTTTTGAATTCCAGTATATTCATAATTTCCTTTGGAATTTATAAATGCAATTGCTTCAATTGTCTTAACTTTATCCCTTATATCCTCAAGATACGACGCCTTGGTATGTGCCTTTTTAAGAAACTTTACTATCTTCAGAAAACTATATTCTGCCTCACCAATACAAATAAAATCAATTACATTTTTTCCAGAAAAATCCGTTTTTAAAATAGATTCATGAAGAAATGATACGTGCGGACCTCCAAAAATAATAATTTTATTTGGAAATGCTTGTTTTATGATTGAGGCTAACTCTACAGCGTCGTAGAAAGTATTAGTAAGGCTTGTAAGCCCAACAATTTGGTGATCAACACAGACTTTTATCAGGAGCTTCTTTTTTTCATTTGCACTAAGGGCTATATATTGCTCCAGATCAAGAATTTCTACATCTATATTATTATTATCCAATACTGCAGCAAGATATAAGAGCCCGTTATTCGGTTCTCGAAAATATGAGGTGTGGAGTTCCGTTGGCTTAGATGTTCTGGGATTGATGAGTAGAACCATATTAGTATAACTTGAATAATTAGACTAATTTGAAAAATATAATCATTAAAATAAAAAAATTTATTATGTTTAGACTATTTTAGAGAGTAATTAAAACATTGTATCGGTAAGAAAAATATGTCAGAGAAGACAGTATATAGGTTAAATATCTCAGCGACTGATGGACGCTCCAGAAAATTAACTATTGACGATAAAAGATTTGGAAGATTAGAGGGAATGCATATCGGCGAAACTTTAAAAGGAGGTTTAATCGGATTTCCCAATTATGAGTTTCAAATTACTGGTGGGAGCGATTCTAGTGGGTTTCCGATGGTAAAAGATATACAAGGACCACTCAAAAAAAAAATATTAGTCTCTAAAAGAAGAGTGGGATATAAACCTATTCGAAAGGGACAAAAAAGAAGAAAAATGGTCCGTGGGAATGAAATCACAGCGGATATGACTCTGGTGAATTTAAAGGTTGTTAAGATGGGAGAAAGCGAATTATTTGAAACAAAATAAGAATTAATTAAGATAGAAAACAAAATTTTAAAGGTGACTCTATTATGCCTCGTAAATCTATTTGTAGTTTTTGCGGTTTTGATATCCCCATTGGACGGGGGTTAATGTTTGTTAGGAGAGATGGAAGTATCCTACATTTTTGTTGCAAGAAATGTAGAAAATCGATGCTTGAACAGAAAAAGAATCCCCGAAAGACTCGCTGGACAAAGTTTTATGGTCAAGAGTAGCTTTTTCTGCCTTTAATGTTGTATAGAGCTTTTTTGGTAAGACCTTCATTAATTTCCTAATATTTAAATCCTTATTCTAACTAGAAATTCTGAGAGAAATCAACAACTTAATTTCATCTACAAGTAAAGTAGAAGTAGAAATAAAGAGAACTATCTTTTCTAAAAACCGAGCAAAGCTTTTAATTCAGCAGTAGAATCCACAAGATAATCAGGCTCCTCTTTTAGCAGTGTACTCTTCTCTGCCAACCCACTCGCCACGCAAATTACCGTAGTACCCGCGGCTTTTCCTGCTTTGATGTCTGTTTGCATATCCCCAATAAAAATTGTTTCTTCGGGCTCAACATTCCAATCCTTAATTATTTTAAGTAAGCCTTCAGGATCCGGTTTCACATTGGTAAGATCGTTAAAGCCTATTATTTTAGCAAAATATCTGGTTAAGTTAAATTTTTCTAAGATTTCTTCAGCATAATCACTTTTATTATTCGTCAAAATCGCCAAGTTTAGCTCTTTTTCCGCTAATTTTTTGATTACATCTTCAATTCCCTCAAATATTCCTGAATCTTCTCGATATTTATTGAACTGACTTAATAAGAATAAACCTATTCTTAACTTTTTAAAATAACTTAATCCTTTAAGAAATTCCAGTTGAAGGAGATTATATGAATCAAGAATACTCTTTGGAACGGGTTTATATTGAAGTTTTTCAATTAATTCTGCAATCTCTTCCATTATATTGTTTTTATTTACTTGCAAATTATATTTTTCAATAATATCATCGACAGCTTTTTGGATGGCATCATTTATGTCATAGATTACTCCGTCAAGGTCAAAGACGATGCTTTTATATTCATTCAAATTTATTTTTGACATCTTATTAAAATCTAATATTGAAATGAATTTTAAATTTATTTGTTAATTTTAAATTCTCTTACTACTATTTCTTTGTGACAATAAAACTCTTTTTTATTTTTATTTAGAGGGAAAGGAATAATGACAGAAGAACAAGAAAATGACGGCGATAATAAGCAGCAAGATGATTATCAAGAATATCTTAGAGAAATGGAAGAATTAAAAACAGATTTCTCTGACTTGGAGGACTTAGATGCGGAAGAGATAGAAGCAATGGAAGAGGCTATTGAGTTAGTCAAGGAGGCTGAAAAAAGCGGCATTGAACCAGCAATTATTGAAGAGGAGACCGAAGAAATAAAAACATCAGAAACCAAGGACGACTTGATGGTAGATTTTACAGACCTCGGAAAGATGGATTTAAATGAGCTTCTTGAAATGAAAAAAGCAGTGGATATGGTAAAACAAGAAGAAAACTCATCCTCTAAATTCTCAGATCGGTCAAAATCTTCTTCGGCAAGTTCTGATGAATTAGAAAAACGCATTGAGCAAGAATTGAAAAAAAAAAAGCATAAAGAAAAAAAAGAAATAGTTACTGAGAAAGATTTCCTGGAATATGTGAAGAAAAAACGAGATAAGATATGGTATCATGCGCTCTATTTCTTAACTTATCAGATGGAAGATCATACCGCAAGTAAGGAACTTCTTTATGATGTACTTAAAGAGGATACCAGTAAATCCCCAATCAATCCCATCGCGGAACATCAATTTTTTTTTGGATTAGGCTACCTCTTACGTTTAAACATCAATGAAAGACAACTCATACGTTATTTACCCGGAGGAAAATTTAAAATCAACATTGATGTGAAGATAGTGAAAGATATTTTAGAAGAAGCTGGAAAACCAATTATCACGAAACCCTCTATTGAGGAAGAAAAGAAAAAGCAGATGTTCCGCGACTTTTTAGCGGATGATTTTTCAGATTTATAGATTCCAATGGCCATCTGGCGCGTAATATATATTTCCGAGGATGTTTTAATAATTCATCTCTCTCCCTTCTTATATAAAACAAAAGATTTTTATCTTACATAATAACACCTCAATAAAACGGTGGTTTGGTGCTCGTATCAAAGAATTTTATCTGTTTACAATGTGATAAAGAATTTTGTAATGAATTAGATTTAGCAATTTGTCCAGAATGCTTGGAAATCGAAAAAGAAAAGTATGCCAAAGGAATTCCTTCAAAGTATGAAACCGTTAACATGTATCTCAAATCGAAAGTTGTAAAATAATTTTTCTAATCATAAATTTCTTTTCATGTATTTTTTCTAAGTTTTTTTCTGTTTCAATGAGATACCTATCTATTTTTCTTCTCTATCATTTTCAAATAATTCTATAATCTCCTATCCCAACATTATTTAGCTTAAGCTCACTATTCTACATAAGATGGAGGAAAAACCGTCTCTTCTCATAATTGGAAATTCAAACGTGGGTAAATCTACGATTACAAGACTGCTCTTGCCAAATTCTGGTGTCTATAAAGGCAAAATAGGGAAGACACCAGGTAGCACGGTATTATTAAAACCAATTACCCAAAAGGAGATGCCCTTTCAAATTGTTGATCTGCCAGGCTTTGGCTACATGAAAAAAGAAAGTCGACGTCGAGAAGAGCATATTAAAAAACAACTAGTCTCCCATATTGAACATCACCATGAGAAGTACTTTTTTGGATTAGTAGTGCTCAACGTGCTAAGAATTGAAGATGAGTTGGAAAAATATTTTTATCAAAAAAAGCAAACTATTCCTTTAAGTTTTGAGATGATCACATTTCTATTAGAATTTGCAATTCCCATCCTTATTATTATAAATAAGACTGATAAAATATCTACTTTTGATGAAAAACGTATAATGAAATTTTTCATCGATTCAGCAAGGAGATATGGATTAAATGTAGTGCATTTAGACCAATTTAGCGATGATTATCAAATTGAATTGCCTTATTTAGAGTTTTCAGGGCTAAAGAAAACTAATCTGGGTAAACTTAAAAAAACGCTCAATTTGTTTTTGTCTAATTACAATCATTAGAAGTAGGATTTTGATATTGTTAGAAAAATAATTTTAAACTTATTCAAATAATTAAGTATTCCTTCTGAAATATTGAAATCACAGCTCTTTCTCTAAAAGCTTGCCTTTACTTTCAAGGATTTTTTTCGAAAAATATTCCATGAAAACACCGTACCTCCCATAAGAGTACCCAAAGAGCTTGATACGCTCCATTTAATAGGCCATAACACAAAAATATTATTAATAAAATGAAATATAAGAGCAAATACTAATCCCCAAAATAGAAGGATTAGGAAACTTTCAAAAGAATAGGAGCCAATATGATATACCATGAAGCTGAGTCCCGTCAAAAGAATCCCCGGTATAATCCCAAACGCCTTTTCATAGCACAATTGAAGCCAACAATAGACAAAAAATGGTTCCCATAGGATAATTCCATTATACACAAGGTGGGCAATTCCATTTTCAACTTGGTTGAGTTGAGGAATCAGCGGAAAGGCGGGAAAAATTGAGAAGTCCATAGAAAAAAGAATAGCTGGTAAAATACAATCTCCTGTTATTCCAAGTTCTTTAAGAGACTGGTTTTCATGATATACCATCCACCATGTTGGAAATACCACGTTAAGCATGGTGTTTGTGAGAATCCCGAATATAAGAAAAGGCAATATTACATTCTGACTTAGGCTTAAGAAATTAGTAGTAAATGAATAAGCACCTATCATTAAGATTTCTGTCAGGAAAGCTATATATGTTGTTTTGTCGGGTGAAAACGCAAAAAATCTTCTTTTTTTAGTTGTATTTCAATTTCTTGTTCAGTTTCCATTTTTAATCTCCTTCTTTTATCATGACCCCTCAAGAACACTCCATCTTTTAAGGTGGAGGTGAATTGAGGTCTATTTTTTTTGGAACAAAAAAATCAGAAACCCATCGCACTTAAACTATTTAAATGATGATTTCTTCTTTTTAAGTAACAGAAGAACGATTCGAGAACCAAGAATCATTCCTCTGGTGTACCGTAGGGACTACGGGATGTTACGCCTTCGGAGATAATGTGAGACTTCAGGGGCTCTATTCAGAGTTGCTGGAGCTGTTGTCGAGGAACGAGGAACTTCATCTTGCGAAAGATAAATCTCCACCATTCATGGTGCAGCAGTTCAAATGTGAATTACTGAAATGAAATATATTATTTTAATTTGTGATGGTGCAGCAGATTGGCCCATTGAAGAATTAGGGAATAAAACAATATTTGAAGCAACAGACACGCCCTCACTTGACTTTCTTGCCACATATGGAAAAATGGGATTACTACAAACGGTTCCAAAGGGAGTGCCTCCCGGTTCAGAATATGCCAATATGAGTATATTAGGGTATAATCCTCAAAAGGATTTAACAGGAAGAGGGCCTTTAGAAGCATTAAGCGCAAGAGTTCCTTTAAGCGATACCGATATTGCCTTTCGATGTAATTTAATCACCATCTTCCAAGGAATCATTATTGATTATAGTTCGGGGCATATTCCTACTGAGGAAGCAACTCCTCTTATCGAAGAACTGCAACAGGAATTAGGGGGATTCGGGATTGATTTCTTTCCAGGGATTCAATATCGCCACATACTAAGATTAGATGGTAAGAAATATTCGGAAGAGCTGAAATTAAATCCTCCTCACGACTATCTAAATAGTCCCTATGAAGATTTTTTGCCCATTCCCCGACCTAATGCTATTGAGGAGGGAAATGCTTCTAAGACTGCCGAATTATTATGTAGGCTGATAAAAAAGAGTCATCCTATCCTTATTAATCATCCAATTAATCGTACACGGCATCAAAAAGGACAGAAGATGGCAACACATATCTGGCCATGGGGATGCGGAAAAAAACCAAGAATTAAATCTTTTAAACAGAAATATGGATTAGAAGGATCCGTTATTTCTGCTGTAGACCTTATTTTTGGTATTGGAATTGCTGCGGGTTTAGAACCTATTCATGTGGAAGGTGCGACAGGATTACCTGATACAAATTATCACGGAAAAATAACAGCTGCTTTAGATGAATTGAAGAGAAAAGATTTTGTATATCTTCATATAGAAGCGATCGATGAGATGGGACATTCTGGGGATCCTCATAAAAAAAGTGCTGCTCTAAGGGATTTTGATCAAAAAATAGTAAAACCGTGTATTGATGCGGAGCCATTATATAATAATCAAATTAAGATATGTGTGCTTCCTGATCACCCGACTCCATGCAAAATCCGTACTCATACAAACGAGCCAGTACCCTTTGTAATTTATGATTCTTTAAATAAGCCTAAAAATGCCTTACAACGCCATTTTTCTGAGAAGAACGGAAAAGACGGGGAGTTAGGACTTATCGAGAGTGGTGAGGATTTTATGAATCTTTTTTTGAGCAGTAGCTCATAGATGAATAAGAACAAAAATGTAAAGAAGAGAGAAAGTGATAATTTATAAGAGACACTAAGGATGTTTGATAATGGGATCCTTTGAACCCCAGTTCACGGAAAAAAGAAAATCTCTACTCACTTTATTTGTATAAATTAATTTAAAGCCACTTTTTCGAGCGAATTGAGTTGCAATCTCTTCCAAGAATTCATAACTAGGAAAATAGTTCTGTAAGGGTTTTTGATTTTTTAACCGTTTGTTAATTAGCAGAGCTTTTGCTTGCAGAGTAAAGCCCTTAATTTCAAAGAAATCAGGATTAGCCTTTTCAACGATCCTAATGTAATCGTCAATTAAATCTTCTTTAAGATTTAGATTATTAATTGCGGTTAATCGTATTAACGTTCTCGTAGAGAGTGATTCCACTAAATCAAGACTCGCGTGAATATTGTCCCAGCCGTTTTTAATCATAGGTCTAGATACTTTTTTGTAGATTTGTTCATTAGGAGCTGAAAGCGTAATATATAATTGAGAAGGTAATGCTTCTAAAGCTTCCAGTCGCTCCGGACAGGTACCATTAGTAACAATAAATGTGGTAAAATGCCGCTTTTTAAATTCATTTACTAATCCGGAAATTTTGGGATATAATAATGGTTCTCCATCTAAGGAGATCGCCGCATGATTAGGAAATAATGCTTCAGAATGAGCTTGCATAATATCATTTGGAGTTGTTAAATCTCGATTGATAAGGAGCTCCAACTCTTCTCGAGAATCCAGAGAAGATCTAATTTCCTTCTCTAATTCGTAGGCCTCCATAGAATCTGTGGTAGCCATGATGTAATCTTGATTTCTTAGGAGATTTAATGCTCGTTGGATTTTAGTTTTACTGATATGAATATGATGTGATAATGTATCTAAATTCTGAGAGCCTTCATTTTTTAACATATAACAGAGGATATCAAGCATTACTTCGTAATTATCAAGATATCTTCTCAAGGGTAAATGATTTTCTATTATATTTCTCTGATGGCGAATCATTTCCTCTACTAAGTCTCGAGGATCATCGGGTTCTACTAAAAATTCACTTCCAAGTGAGCCATTTTCTATATCTCTCCAACAAAATACGCATTGATGATTACAAAACGGTAGTGAAGGTGTATTTTGTAAACAACGATGGCTTTCTATACCGAAGACTCCCTTATAGCAATTTCGATTTGCTCTGCCAGTAAGAAGTTTCTGTTCTAACCAATGACATGGTTTTATAGCTGAATGCTTACCATTTCCAATTATCCTATAATTCGATTTTGTATATGCTTCTACGAATTCATTGGTGATTTGATTGTTATCTATAAAACTATTATTCATTACTTTATCTGCTCATTATGATTTTGTGTGCTGTATAGTAGTTTATTATTTGTAAGAAATTTTTTACAATTAATTAGTGTTATAGTTTAGTATTATAAGTCGAGATTATAAGTCGGTATTACTTATAATATATAATTACGGTGTTTAATATGATTAATCGAATTAAAAGCGAACTAATAAATTTGGGATTGAAGTTTATTAATAATGATGAGAAAATTGTCAGAATCTTTCTTGAAACTGCCCCAACTAACGTTAATGAGATAGTGATTCTCCCTACGACAAAGTTAGTTATGAAAAAAATTTTAAACAAATTAGAGAATAAAAATAAGAAGGGATATGTCTATAATGGTATAATAAATGGGGTCAGAGTAAGCGTCATCCGATGTCAAATGGGCTGTCCAAATATGGCAATACTCATGGAAGTCTTAAAACGAACTAAAGCTAATAAAGCAATTCGCATCGATTTTTGTGGAGGAATGGGAGGATTGCAAAACAATGTACAGATTGGAGATGTGATAATCCCAAAAAAAACCTATTGCGGTGATGGTACTTCTCCTCAATATATCTTGACTAATACAAGTTTATCAACCCAATTAAAATCTATTAACAATCCTCGTGGACAATTTCAAAATCTCATCGCAGGACAGACCAATATTTATCTCACTTCTCCAAATGAGAGTATAAGTTCTATTCTTTATACCAAAGGAAAGGCATTATATGAGCTTAAAGTTAAAAGAACTAATTTGTGGACCACTGATGCACTTTTTTGTGAGACACAAGAATTTTTAAGAACTCTAAGCTCAATAGAAGTAGAGGCAGTGGATATGGAATCATCCATCATGTTTTTAATGGGTATCCTCTCTAAAATACAGACATCTGCAATCTTAGCAGTATCAGATCTACCGGGAACAGAACACGATTTTATTCTCTCTAATCAGATCCATCCTGAAATGGAATCAGGAATTAATAGAGCAATTAAGATACTCATCAATTCTTTGCCAGAAATTAAATCAAGTTAATATAATGATTTTTCTTTTTATCTTTTCTCAAATTTTTTAATTAAAAAAAGCACTAAAAAATTAAAGAAATCTAAAAAATCAAAAAAAATATTTAGATCTTTTGAGTTTTCTTAAGATATGAATTATTATTTGCTCTGAGAACTTTGATTTTATATATCGTAATAGAGAAACTCAAAATTCTGATTATGAAAGATAATGTTGAAAGTATCTTCTGCGGGTAAGACAGGAAGATTCTGAATTTTGAAATAATAGTATCCATCTTGGGGAACTTGAAAACCGAAAGCTCCTCCCTCACCTATATGTTTAAAGTATATTAAGGGATTATCTCCCAATAAATAGAAGAAATCAGTGTCGCTATCTATTTGACCTAGCATTTCCGCGAGCATTGCTGTTTCACTAAAGATTTCAAAAGTCACATCCTTCTCTGTTGCCATCCATCCTAGTTCTATGGTATTTTCCTCAAAAAAATACCCTCGATATATTACTGAGTTCCCAAGATTTATTGGCATAAATGAAGTTTCGTTTTCTTTATAAAAGTTTTTAGCATTTTGATCAGTGTACACATAGAACCCAATAAGCGTTCCCGCAATTCCAATTGCGAGTCCGATGAGTAAAGCCACAATAATTTTTGTTTGTTGATTCCTCATAGTACTTTTTAATATTTTTTTTTTGGATTAAGATTATTGATGATCAGTTTTTTTTCCTTTTAAAATCTTCTCATTTATAATCAAGAGTATAATTGTCTATTACATTAAAAGAATAAACTGAAATAGAAGGAGATATTCAAAGAAGCAATAAAATTGTTAAAAAAAAG
>SHMU01000101.1 GCA_008080765.1 Promethearchaeota archaeon
CATCCGATGACTTATCGCATCAACCCTCCTTGAAGGAGGAATCCTTTCTACGCACGTGGAAGGGGTTTACCGCGACACACAGCCCTAAGATATGCCCGCCAGCTAATGCTTAGTGGACTCGTGGGAATCCCCGTCCTTTAGGGCGGGGAGGCTTCAACCTAAACCTACCAGAGATAAGATTATTACGAGGATTCCACTTAAAAAAGCTAAAAATATCGCCCAATATCGTTTAGGTTTTAATTCAGGTGCTGTATGGTTCATTTCCAAATAAGAAATGATTATTGGAAAGATAAAAACTAATCCTAAAATAGGACCTGTGAGCATACTGGCAACGGAAAAGAGCAACATGGGTCTTCCTATAAATAATATAAAGACTGAGGGAAGTATCGTAAAGAATGTCAAACAGACTCTGTAAATCGTTGTTCTCTTCCACTTAATATGATTATATAATCCTAAACGCTCAAAGCTTTCCTCCCATAAGCGAGAAAAACCATAAAGAGGTCCTAATATCGAACTGAACAAGGCTATTGCACCGCATAAAATAAAAACTAGTCCCGACCATTCCCCGTAGATATCAGTAAAAATAGATACCATTTGAGGGACAATATCCCATCCTTCTGGTTTTATAATTTTGTTATGTAATGTTTGAGCTGCGGCAATCCATATCATCATTGAAAACACTATCAATATAAGCGCAGATACAAGATTTTGATATAGAATAACTTTTTTCCATCCCTGCAGTCGCTTTCGTTCTTCTTGGGTGAGTTCTTCGGGTTTAGGAATCTCCTGTTCATCCAATTCAAACATTCCCATTTTTTTATCTTTTGCAAACCAGATATAAGATACTGTAGGTCCGAATCCTGAACCTAATACTACAAAGAGTACCGCAATTGTTTCAGCTGTTGAGGTTGTTTCAAGCCCTGCAATTGCGCCCGGGAGAGCGGGAGTGAACCCAGCAATCCATCCCTCTAATGAAGGCCAAAATAATATGCCTACAATAGTTATAAGAATTAGAAAAATCCATAATAAAGCCGTACTAATTTTTTCCAGTAATTTATAACTTTTAGAAAATACAATAACAAATCCTCCTATAACTATTATTATAATCCAGACATTAATTGGTAGAGGTACTAAGAAATTAAAAATACCTGCGGTTTGTCCTAAGAGTCCCGATAATAGCATTGAATGGAAAATACAGCCGATTAGTAGACCAAAAAATAACCATCGTAACCATTTTTTATCCCAGCAAGTTTGAAGAAAGGTTTTCCCTCTTATAACCCCATACTGTACAAGGAAGAATTGCCCAAATATTTTTACAAGGGCAATAATAGGGATTAAATAAAGCCCCGTAAATCCCAGATATGCACCTAATAAAGGGATGGTGATAAATTCTCCTCCACCAATCTGAGAGGCGGTGAAAATAAATGCGGGTCCCAACCATTTAAGAAATTCTCTAAATGTTAAAGGTGGTTGAGAGATCCTTGATGTTGTTTTTTCCACTCCATTAGAACTAACTGGTTTCATTTCTGCTATAATTATTCTTTAGTGTATATTCTTAAAATTAATAGTACAAATTTCAAACAATACTTCAAATAAAACAAATGTTAAAAAAGAAAAGAAAAAGATATAATAATATTACTTTAATTGCCCTGAAACCCAATCATAGTATCCATAGTCTTCCAGTGCTTTAGGAACTTCTTTGTAGAAATCTACGATGGTATCCTTAAATGTGGAAGCACTAATTGGGTGAAACATCATTGCTAAATCGAGGCCAACTAGGGCAAGACTTAAAGCGTTAAGGATCTCCCAAATAGGGCCTCTATATTCTCTTGCACCCCATTGTCCTCCCGATCGCTCATTGCTCATCCATGCCTCTCTTGCTCCCCACGCGTTAGTAGTACCACCACTGATAGGATATGCTAAATCTTCTTCACCTAAGAGTCCCGCCATCCGCATTCTCTGATATATGCTGAATGAATATTCCATACCATATCCGAGGGTAGCACAAGTCGGATCCATCACGATTCTATTTCTTGGAAGTCCAAGCTCTATGGCGTCTTTATTCATCTTGATTTGATTATTTAAATCTAAAGAGGTCCATAAGAGACAATTGTGATCATATTTTACAGCAAGAGGAATTACCTCCTCCCAGGTGCCTTTATCTGCAGCAGAAAGAAGCAATACTTCATCTGCAGAGATTGCAGAGAGTTCCTTGAACATTTCAATATCTTTCTTCTTGTTTCCGGAGCATCCAATAATAACCGGAACATCTACCGCTTGAAGGATATCTTCAAAAATCTGTCGAGACTTTTTTACTGGCCAATCCAAAGTTCCCGGGTCAATACCGAGTGAATGAAAAGTAACACATTCAGCGCCAAATTTATCGACCGCAAAATGTGCCCATTCTGCGGGATCAGCTAATACTTCCTTATATTCATTTTTTATGGGTTTTGGAAGTTTCATCTCGGCCCCCATATCAAATACATCGTAGGTGACTAGCGGCGGATGCGGGTTTTGTTTTTCTAATCCGAGAAAGTTATAAAAAGGTGGTACTTTTTCGCCCCCTATTACACATTTTTTACCGTTTGAACGAATAAATTCAATGGTTTGAATTTCCCCGGGGTAATCAACCTTAACAGAAAATTTGGTTGGAGTCCATTCTGCTTTTCCTAATTTACCGCGAGCTGGAAGCCCAGCAGCTTGTGCCGCTCCAGCAATGATTGTAGGAAGCATCTGAAATTCTAAATATTCTGCGAATAAATCCACGTCCTTCAACTCTAATTCTTCCGTATCTTTCATGAATTGGGCTAGTTTCTTGCTTAATTCTTCGAAGGAAATTTTATATCACTTTTAATTCTATTATTTTATTTATAGTTTAAAATTACTTAGGTAAAGAAATTATATATCTTATTAAAAATTGACTAATGAACTGATCATCGAATAATCGATTTCACTAATTTTATTTGGATCTGTATATTTTCACTCTTAGAAAGATCTAAAATCGATCAGAATATTATAAAGTTCTATTACTCAAATAGGACATAAGTTTTATGGGGTATAAATAGATTTGAATTAATTAATTTTTGACAATTAAAGTTATTTTCCTCCTTATAGAAAGTAATACTACTAACTAGAAATATATTCTATATTCCTCCCTGAGAAAGTGTTATTGAGACAATATAATAAAAAGGTAGCTGCTTTAGAAGGTAGCATCTTATGATTATCAGCTAATTATACTCAAAATAATATATGCAAAAAATAAAAATCTTAGAACTGAGATCTATAATAATCTTAGATAAGAAATATTAGGAGTGTAATTTAATGTTTAAAATCTTCTTCTTGTATAAAACAACCGTTAATAGTATTGCTCCTATCATAGTTCCTATAGTTATACCTACTGGAAATCCGGGGATCTCTGGAATATAGTATCTTGATAATGGAGCAGTTGAAATAACATAATAAATGTCCTCTTCGGCAGTTAATAAAAAGATCTCAATGTAGTAAATACCCGTTATTGGTGCAGTGAAGTTTATCTTTGGATTGACGTTAAATGTATAATTTAAAAGATAAGGATTGACAAAAATTTTTGGATCAAGTGTTTCATCTGGTTTAAGATATGATTCCGTTGGTCTGGCTGCAAATATAAAAATTCCATACATTTCAAAATTTTGAGAATAAACCTGTAGTTCCATAGTGGTATTCATCAATATTGGAGTTAAATAAAAAGCGGGAGTTCCTTTATCTTCTTCATTCATTTCGAATGTAAGAATCCCCGTGGTTGATTCAATGGAAATTAGTGGAAATAATAAAATGAACAGAATGATGCTAATTACTAGCGACTTTTTGTATTTCATATTCTATTTATTATTAGATATTTTTGATCTTATAGAATTTTTTGATGTTTATTTATTTTTGTTATTTTTACTATTTTTATTAGTTTACTGGTGTAACATTTTCTTCCCGAAATTAATAAGTCCCTCTTCCGCTAGGAGCTCTTGCAAAAATTGGGGCATTTTTGGAATGCTGTAGTTTTTTCCGGTAGTATTATTCACAAGTGAACCTCCCTCTAAGTCAATTTGTAATTTATCTGCTGTATGCAATTCATCAATTTCTGAAAATTCGATTAATGGCAATGCTATATTAATAGAATTTCTAAAAAAGATTCGAGCATACGATGGAGCGATTATACATTTAATTCCTGCGGCTTTCAAAGCAACAGGAGCTTGCTCTCGACTAGAACCGCTTCCAAAATTAGCACCCGCTACAAGGATCGAGGCGTTTAACTCTTTTTTCTTCTCATGGAATTTCGGATCTAAATCCTCCATACAATGAGCTGCTAAATGATGTGCATCGGATTTATTTAAATATCGTGCGGGAATGATCAAATCTGTATTAATATTACGTTCCTCATATTTTATAACGTTACCTTCAATCACGTATGTCATCTCCTTTTATTTGTTTTTAAAATACTCGGGTGAAGTAATATAACCCTTAATGGCGGATGCTGCCGCCACGGCAGGGTTCGATAAATAAATTTCGCTGTTAATATGACCCATTCTTCCAAGAAAATTTCTATTTGTAGTAGATAAGGCTTTTTCACCATCTCCTAAAATCCCCATATGCCCTCCCAAACACGGTCCGCATGTAGGGGTGGAAACAATTGCTCCACTTTCTAAGAACGTGCGAATAAATCCTTTTTCCATTGCATCCAAGTATATCTGTTGAGTACCCGGAATAATAATACATCGCACCTTAGAATGAATTTTTTTATCTTTCAAAATTTTGGCCGTAATTTCTAAGTCTTCTAATCTCCCATTAGTACAAGAACCGATTACAACTTGATCAATCTCAATCTTCTTAGCATCGACCTCAGATATCGGTTTGGTATTTTCGGGTAGGTGGGGAAATGCTACTTGAGGTTCGATCTCTTTACAATCAATCTCTATATCGTCTTCATATTCTGCATCTGCATCATTTACATAATTCTTATAAGTTTTTATGTTTCTCTGCTTTAAATAGTTCTCCGTAATCCTATCGGGCTCAATTATTCCGTTCTTTCCTCCTGCTTCAATTGCCATGTTACACATTGTTAATCTATTTGCCATTGAAAGAGTGTTAATAACTTCCCCTGAAAATTCCATTGCCTTATAGGTCGCTCCATCAACTCCAATCTTCCCAATGGTATATAGAATTAAATCTTTTCCGGATACCCAATTGTTTAATTTGCCAGAATAAATAAATTTTATCGTGTGAGGTATTTTAAACCAGCATAGTTGAGTTGCCATCGCCACACCTAGATCTGTTGAGCCCACACCCGTAGAAAAAGCTCCTAATGCACCATAGGTGCAAGTATGTGAATCGGCCCCAATAAAAAGGTCTCCTGGCACTACTAGTCCTTGCTCTGGGATTAAACAATGCTCAATACCCACTCTACCTTGCTCAAAATAATGTACGATCTTAAATTTATGAGCAAATTCACGTAAAATTTTGCATTGATTTGCAGAATCCACATCCTTATTTGGAGTGAAATGATCAGGTGTGAGAATGATTTTTTCTGGATCAAAGACCCCTCTTTCAGTTCCTTGGATTACTTCTTTAAAGACTTCTATTGCTATTGGAGCGGTTATATCATTTGCTAGACATTTATCCACTTTAGCTAAAATGAAATCTCCCGCAACTACATTTTTTTCCTCAGATTGTGCCTTATCTCGTAAAATCTTCTCAGATATTGTAAATCCCATATGTATGTGTAAATACTCAATTTGTAATACTCAATAGAGTGAATTATTGCTTAAATTTTTATTTGAAACTGTAAGGCTGAATTCTAGTCCGATTTACTTCTTCTGAATTATAATTTTCGCATTTTATTTTTTTATCCTTTTCTTAAAAACTTATGAGAAACCTAAATCTCCCATTTAATATCGAAATTTTTTTCTTTTAGAATTTATTTCCTTAATTACAGTTAATACTTCTGAAAATTTGAGAATGAAATTAGAAGACTTTTCTTTTGGTAAATATCACGGGTTGGGGAATGATTATATATTGATCGACGATCGTAAATGGAACATTCCAGAAAAAAAAAAAGCAGTCCTCGCACGTAAACTATGCGAGCCTCATTTTTCTGTGGGTGCGGATGGATTAATTTATGTATGCAAATCTGAGAAAGCAGATATCAGAATGAGAATTTTTAATGATGACGGTAGCGAAGCGGAGATGTGTGGGAATGGGATAAGATGTTTCTCAAAATATGTATATGATAACCAGCTAATTGTTAAAAATCCATTAAAAATTGAAACATTGAAAGGAATAATTATTGCCAATCTCTCCATTGAAAATGGAACCGTTGATTTGGTTGAAATTAATATGGGCTCTCCTATATTAGATTGCGAATTAATCCCCGTGCTTCCTGATCGGAATAAATTTGAATGCATCAATGAATCCATCTTGGCACTTGATAGAATCTTCAATTTTACCGCTGTTTCAATGGGAAATCCTCATTGCGTTATTATCGTTGAGAATCAACTTAATAATGACGATTTAAATAAATATGGGGCGATATTAGAAAGCCACGAACGGTTTCCGCAAAAGACAAACGTAGAATTCTTGAAAATACTGAGTAAAGAGGAATGCACAATGAGAGTGTTTGAACGAGCGGTTGGTATTACAAATTCTTGTGGTACGGGAAGTTGTGCATGTGTGGTGGCGGGAACTATATTAGGAAAATTTCAAAAAAACCAGCCTGTGACTGTTCATAATGATGGGGGTGATCTGAAAGTCACTTATACCGGAGAGGAGGTATTTATGAAAGGACCGATTGAAAAAGTCTTCTCTGGAACGATTAAAACACTCGAATTTTAAATTCCTTAGAATAATCTAGCAAAAATTCTTAAATAAAAAAATAACTTTGGAATAATGGGATTGATAAAAATAATGGAATATGATAAATGGTTGAAAGAAAAATCCTTAGATTATAAAGATGGTGTTTTATATCATGCTGGTATAAATACCATCGATCTGGCTAAGAAATACGGGACGCCACTATATGTGGTCAATGAAGAGTTGATCAGAAAACGATATCAGCACTTGAAAACTTTCCTAAGTTCCCATTATGAACAGAATGAGATTCATTATGCTGTAAAAGCAAATTCTCATCTTGCAGTGTTAAAGATTCTTAAATCAGAAGGTGCCAGTGTGGACTGCAGTTCTGTTGGTGAAGTATATGCTTGTCTTAAAGCTGGATTTACTCCTGATAAAATAATATATACGGGTAACATGTTTACCGACGATGATTTTCGATTTGCAGTAAAAAATGACATTTTGGTCAATTTAGATAGCATTAGTCAATTACCTCGACTGGCAAAAATTTATGCTGAATTAGACAAACAAAAAGATACAATTTCTTTTCGGATTAACCCCGAGTTTGGGGCGGGACATCATTCCCATACTATTACTGCAGGTAAGGATATAAAATTTGGTATTTTAGATAATCAAGTAATTGAGGCATATTCCAAAGCTAAAAATCTTGGATTTAAAAGCTTCGGAACGCATATTCATATTGGATCGGGTATTCTTGACCCCATTGATTACGACAAAGCAATCAATAAATATTTCACTATTATTATGAAATTAGCAGATAGATTGGATCTAAAATTTGATTTTATTGATTATGGCGGTGGTTTGGGCATTCCTTACAAGCAAACTCAAGACCCAATTGACATAGAACGATATTTGGATATTATTTTAAATCCCTTTTTAAAATTAATGAACAAGGAGGATTTTGGAAGCCCAACCGTAAAAATAGAACCTGGAAGATATCTTGTTGGAGAAAGTACTATCATTTTAACTCAAATTAATACCATAAAAGATAATGGGTATAAAAAATTTGCTGGGGTTGATGCGGGTTTTCATACTTTAGTCAGACCCACAATGTATGGCTCTTATCATCATATTATTTCTTGTAGAAATCCAAACCAAAAAAAGGAGCAATATTCTATTGCAGGACCTATATGTGAATCCGGTGACATTCTTGGAGAAGCTCGAATGCTGCCCCCTCTTCGTGAAGAAGATTACCTAGCGATTCTTGATGCGGGTGCATATGGTTTTACCATGACAAGCGTTTATAACTCTCGACCGCGTCCCGCAGAAATACTTTTAAATGATGGAAAGTCATATCTCATTAGAGAAAAAGAGACGCTCGAAGATCTATTTCGGCTTCAAAAAATCCCAAAACATCTTAAATAAGAAATTCAATATCCTTCTCTTTTCATATATTATGCAAGCGTGGAAACCACCGACTTTAGTCGGTGGATGAGACGCCACTCTTTGTTTTTTGATTCTTGATATCGTATTGACAAATAAATTAGGAAAATTTGAAAAAAATAATAGTGTATTCTTATTTTAAAGAAAGAACATCTCTCATATCGTAAATCTGGATTTGCTCTTGGATTTTAATAAACTTTATTGCTTTAATTGCGCCGCTTGCAAAACAATCCCTGCTGTGAGCTTGGTGCTTGAACTCTATTCTCTCTCCGGGACCTCCGTAGAGAATGATATGTTCCCCTACAATATCTCCTGCCCTTATAGAATGGACTCCAATTTCTTTTGTCGCTCCGATTTCCCTTTTATTAGGGCCCTTTTCCCGTCCAAACTTTGCAACTTCTTCGAACTCACAGTCAATCGCTTCGGCAATAATATGCCCGGCAGTTAATGCTGTCCCACTGGGAGCATCCCTTTTTCGATGATGATGTGCTTCAATAATTTCTATGTCCCATTCCTTTAAATAGGGAGATAATACCGAAAGGATTTTAAAAAAAACGTTTACACCCGTCGCCATATTAGAGGAAATCACAGCTGGTACGTTATATTCCTTAATTATCCCTTCAATTTTCTCCATAAATTCCTCTGATAATCCCGTAGTACCAATAACACATCGAATTCCATTTTGAATACATACAACAGTATTCTTTTCTGTAGCTGCAGCAACAGTAAAATCGACTGCAACATCGGGGGTTGTTGCTTTAATGATATTGCTCAAATCATTGACATCGGAAATCTTAATGGTTTCGGAAAGATTCATACCAATAACATTTGCCAATGGCTCTCCCACTTTATGCACATCACATGCGGCAACAATCTCTATGTCGGGATCTTCACATGCTAATTTGCTTATTAATTGCCCCATAGAACCTGTGGGACCAAAAATCATTAGTTTTATCACAATACTCCCTCCATAAATGATCTCATTAAAATAATCCTTCTAAAATGTCAAGATCTTTTAAGATGCTTTTAATTTTCTTTTTATTGTCTTTTAAGGGTGGTGTGAGAGGTAGACGCATTCGTTCATTCATAAGTTCTAATTCCTCTGCAGCATATTTAACTGGTCCCGGATTTGTTTCTACAAAAAGGACTTTGAATAAATCATATAATTCTAAATGCATTTCCCTTGCTTTATTCCAATTGCCCTCATTCATCGTAGTTGTAAATTCTACCATCCTTTTTGGAATGATATTAGAGGCTACACTTATTACACCTTTTCCTCCTAACGCCATAAGATGGTAGGTCATAGCATCATCACCGCTTAATACAATGAAATCTTTGGGGGTCAATTTAATTGTTCTCGTTATTTGGTCAATATTCCCGCTTGCACATTTTATTCCCGCAATATTTTCGTTCTCCTCCGCTAATGTAGCGATAGTTTCTGGATCTATGTTTCCTCCAGTTCTCCCCGGAACATTATAGATAATAATTGGAAGTGATACTGAATTTGCGATTTTAGAATAGTGGTCTATCAAAGAATGTTGAACGGGTTTATTATAATAGGGGACAACGATTAATAATCCATCTGCTCCCGCTTTTTCAGCATATTTACTTAAGGAAATTGCTTCACTAGTCGAATTACTTCCCGTACCTGCTAATACAAAGGGATTTTTTCCGCTTTTGCTGGCCTCATCAATAGTGACATCAATGGCTTTTTTATGCTCTTCGTGTGAAAGTGTTGCACACTCTCCCGTTGTTCCCATGGTTAATAATTGAGCACCGTTGTCAATCTGAAATCTAATGAATTCCCGATATTTATCCTCATCTAATGAGAAGTCCTCTTTAAATGGTGTCAAAAGAGCAGTTATCACATTTTTAAGTTTATCTAATTTCATTTTTCATTCTTTTTTATTCTTTTTATAAATTATGTTAGTATAATATAAAAGATTTATGGACAAATAATAAAGAAATGAGACCTCAGTAAGGTTATAGATACTTTTTCCCAAAAAAAAGTGTTATTTCGCGCTTTGCCGATTCTGGAGAATCTGAGGCATGAACCATATTTTCTGTCACCGATTTTATCGGTTGTTCTTTGTAATCTCCTCTGATTGATCCGGGTTTTGCCTCATTTGGGTTAGTGGCTCCTACTAAGGCTCTAATACATCCTATAGCGTTTTCACCTTCTAGAATAAGAGCAATAGATGGCCCAGAAGTTATGAATCTTATTAAGGTATCATAAAAATCTTTGCCTTTATGTTCTGCATAATGGTTTTCTGCTAATTTTTTGGAAATATGTACCATTTGAAGCGCCTTAATCTCCAAGTCGTTTTCCTCAAAACGATTCATAATCTTTCCAACCAACTTCCTTCTGACAGCATCTGGTTTCAAAATTATTAATGATTTTTGGATCATCGATATAAAATACTCTTTTTATTTAAATTATCTTGAGTAAGTAATTATCATAATAAAACAATTCAAACAAAAAAAGATTGCGGATTAAAAAGAGAGAATGGCGATCATTCCTTCTCCTTCTTGAGCTTATTTTTAGTTATATATCCCATTCTACTTTGAAGTCCAAATAATGGAATAAAGCCATACGAATATTTTTGATTAAAGGAACTTTTGGTCTCATAGGTTGCCAAATTCAGATCATAAATACCGAAAGCAGATTCTCTCGCAACAACGTCAGCATTTCCCTTGAATAGTTTCACTGTAACAGTCCCATTGACTTTTTTATTAACTTCGTTGATAAACGCTTCTAAATCTTCTCTCAAGGGATCCACCCACAATCCTTCATATACCAATTCTGTCCATCTCTGATCGACTATTGATTTAAAGGAGTTTTCATGTTTGGTACACACATATTTCTCTAAATCTTGGTGAGCCTTAATTAATATCAATGCTGCGGGAACCTCATAGGTTTCACGTGATTTCAGTCCAATCGCTCGATCCTCCATGTGCTCTATTCTTCCTATTCCATGGTTACATCCAATATCATGCACTCGTTTTATTAATTCTACGCCCTTCAGAACGTCATCATTCAATCCGACAGGAATACCTTCCTTAAAGCTAATCTTAAGATATTCGGGTTTATCAGGAGCATTTTCCGGAGATATTGTCCATTCTTTGGAGTCTTCGGGAGGTTCTATCTCGGGACGTTCTAAAATATCGCATTCAGCGCTTCTTCCAAAAAGATTTTCATCTGTACTATATTTTTTGTTTTGAGTTGAGATGGGAATATTATGCTGCATTGCATATTTAATCTCTTCATCACGACCCATATTCCACTCAATAAGCGGTTGGAGAACTTCCATTTCGGGTGCATGAGCTTGAGCAGTAACATTAATTCGAATTTGATCATTTCCCTTTCCCGTGCACCCATGAGCAAGCACTTCAATTCTTTCTCTCTTTGCTATTTTTACAGCTTCAATTGCGATCAATGGTCTGCCCACCGCCGTACTTAAAGGATAGACTCCTTGATAAAGTCCATTTGCTTTTAAGGTGGGAAAAATATAGTTATTTACAAAAATCTTTTTTAAATCCACCGTAAAATGCTTTATTGCCCCTAATTTTTTGGCTTTTTCTTCTATCTGCTTGAATCTGGTGGGGTCAGCAAATTCTTGCCCTAAATCTGCGGTGAATGTATATACTTTAGCTCCATATGTCTCTTGAAGCCATTGTAGCATACAAGAAGTATCTAATCCTCCCGAATACATAAGTAAAATTTTATCATACCGTTTCTTTCTTGGACCTAAATCATTCAAACTAATCACAAATTCCAATATGGGTTATTTAACATGTAAAATATTTGGATCTTAAAAAAAATTCTTGAAGAAATACGAATTATATGTTTTAATAACTAAAGGTACTTCTTTATAAAAGATCTCAAATAAAATAGAAATATATATTATTGTTAAATTGATATAGTTAGTGTAACTCTATAGAAATAGATTATTAAAGTTTCAGATATGGTAAAGCTTGATGATGATCTAAAAATCTCAGAGGGTTCTTATAAAACATTATTTACACTTTTTCCAGAACCTCTCTATCTCTGGAAAAAAGTTAATGATAATTTAGTTTTAATTGATTCTAATGATGCGGGCTTTTATATGACCAATGGAAATATTGGTAAATATATGGGAATAACCGCCTCCAACATGTATAAAAATAATCCGGAGATACTACACGATTTACATACTTGTATTGATCGAAAAACTTCTCTTTGCAAGAAGATGCATTATGAATTTAAATCCATAGGGAAAAAAAAAATTTTGCTCGTTTATTATACCTTTATCCCACCGGATTTAGTGTTAATCTATACTTTGGATAAGACTGCAGAAGAGAGAGCGGAAAGAGAGCTTCGAGAGAGTCAACAACTATTGGATAAAATTCTCAAAGCTTCTTCTGTGGGAATCGCGTATTCCATTAATAGAAAAATAATATGGGCAAATGATTCGATGGCCAAACTTTTTGGATTTAATAAAGAAGAACAATATAAAAATAAAGATACTCACATTCTTTATCCTAATGAAGCGGAATATGAAAGAATTGGAAAACTCATTTATGAACAATTATCTTCAAGAGATATGGTGGAATTAGATGCCAAATTGAAAAAACAAGATGGTACCGTATTTGATGGATATATTCGCGTGAATTTCTTAAATCCAAGCAACCCTAATAAAGGGCTTATTGTGAGCATAATTGACATTACTGAACGTAAGGAAGTAGAATCAAAATTGAGAGAATCTGAAGAAAAATTTCGATTAATTACCGAACAAAGCCTCGTGGGAATCTGTATCTTACAAGATAATGTCTACAAATATGTAAATGACCAATTTCTGGAGATTATCGGATATTCCCAAGAAGAAATTGAACAATGGAAGCCTGGAGACTTTTTAATGGTGGTCCATCCTGAGTTCAGGGAATATGTGAAGGTTCAAGCGGAAAAAAAGCAGAGGGGTTTTGGTGATTATGAAAAACATTATGAATTTAAAGGGATAAGAAAAAACGGAGAAGTCTTCTGGGCGGAAATCTACTCTCAAACTGTTCCTTATAAAGGACGTACTGCCGATTTAGTTTCCACAATAGATATTACCAACCGTAAATACAATGAACTGAGGTTACAGGAGTCGGAAAAAAAGTACGAAAAAACCTATAATAGAGCAGAATTTTATAAAGACTTATTTGCTCATGATATTAATAATATCCTGCAAAACATACTTTCTGCAGGTGATCTACTCAAACTGTATCATCATTCTCCGGAATATCAGCATAAAGTTTCAGGCATAATTGATATTTTAGAATTTCAAGTTCTAAGAGGCGCAAATCTTGTTTCTAATATTAGAAAGTTATCCCTACTCGATAAAAAGAATTACAAATTATATTTACTCTCTCTCAAACCCCTTTTGCAGAAAGCAATTTCTCATCTTAAAGCTCGATTTCCCTCTAAACAAATGGAAATAACGCTTAATCATCCTAATAAAGATATGAAAGTATATGCAAATGAGTTTTTATTAGATGTGTTTCAGAACCTTCTGATGAATGCTGTTGAATTCAATGATAACCTTAAAATTTGCATTGAAATTAATGTTTCTAAAATCCTTGATAAGAAAACACAAACTCAGCATGTAAAAGTGCAATTTATTGATAATGCGAGAGGGATTGAAGAGGACCGAAAGGAACAGATCTTTCAAAGAAGCTATTCTCATAAAGAAAAGGGAAAGGGGATGGGATTAGGTTTATCATTGGTTAAAAAGATAATAGATACTTATAATGCCACGATAACTGTAAAAAATAGAATTAAAAAGGATTATACTCAAGGCTCAAACTTTATTATTTGCTTTCCTTGTAATGGATCGTAAATACAAAGTGTATTTGAAAAAAAAGTATCTTAATTCTCTTGCTTTCTGATAAAATAAATCTTCTCTAAAAGTCTGAAGAGTGAAATCTTCACACCTCTATAAAATTAACTTTATTCTGTTTTAAAGTCAATAAAGTTCACTATTAGAAAGATATCGCAAGATTTCCCTTCTAAATTGATGATTTCAAATTAAAAAGTAATACATATATTGGTTAATTTTCCAAATGAATGATAAATTAAAAATTAACTCTTTTTCGTCTTATCTCAAGCGTGCACCCTTGATTCAG
>SHMU01000102.1 GCA_008080765.1 Promethearchaeota archaeon
TTCTTGCTTCCTTTATTTTTTCTAATTCCCTTCAAATCTTCCATCGCAATAATAGGGGACTCAAATCTTTCTAATGCAGTAATAGGACGTGTCTGCAAGATCCATACTTCGTTATTCCCATCAATTGCCCACTCAATATCTTGGGGTGAATTAAATGCATGCTCAATTTTTTTTCCTACTTGCCCAAGAGAAATAATATTTTCATCAGATAATGAATATATAGATGCTTGTTCTCTGGAAGTTAGTATCTTCTGAACCCCACATTCTTTTTCTGAGATTAAAGGGTGTATGCAATACTCTTTTTCCCCCATTTTTTTAGTTACAATCTTAAATGTAGATGGTTTTTTAGGATGGCATTTCAAAATAAAATGGTCTGGGGTACTGATTCCCGAAACCACGGATTCTCCTAACCCATAATTTGATTCAATAAGAATTTCTGATTTATCCCCAGATAGCGGATTTGCTGTAAATAATACTCCCGCAGCTTTTGCCGGAACCATTTTTTGTACAATAACCGCAATCTGAACATCTTGATATGATAACTTATTTTTAAATCTGTATGAAAGTGCCCTTGAGGTCCATAATGATGCATAGACATTCTTGATATGAATTATGATATCTTCTATGGTTTTTAGGTTTAGATAGGACTCATATTGTCCCGCAAAGGATGCATCTTCTAAATCTTCTGCAATTGCAGAAGATCTTACCACATATGTTTGGCAAGATAATAATTCATATTGTTTTCGAATTTGATCTATCACCACTTGAGGCATCTTACTCTGCTTTATCGCTCTACGGATTTTTTCTGCATAATGGTCAAAATGAAGATATTGGGTATTCTCGATGGGGGTTCTCATCGATTCTATTAATTCATAGAGATTATTTTCCTTTAAAAATAAATTATAAGCGTCTGTAGTAACAAAAAAGCCTTCGGGAACATTAAAGCTATGAGAGATCAGTTTCATTAAATTTTTTGCCTTGCCTCCTTCTTTTCCTCTCATTACTGTATAGTCATTACTTAGATTAACTGCTAGCTCCATACAAGATCCTTCATATTAATTTTTTCTATCAATTTCAATAGAGTGTTAACCTCTATTTAGAATACTTTAAATAAAAAGTTTTTAGAAAAAAAACCTCTAAATCAATTATTATTATCAATGCTAATAAAAAGGATTGCCCGTTTAAGAATAGAGGAAACTCATTATCAAGAAAAATCTAAAATTTAATGATTTTAGAAACGCTAAGGTGTCTATCTTAAATTTTTTATTGTATGCTTGCTTTTTTATGTATAAGTAACATTTAATTTAATTTTAATGTGGTTCAAATGGGAAAAACAAAAAAGGTAAGCATAACTGGACGCTATGGGGCTCGATATGGCTCTGTGAATAGAAAAAGGACTCGGGAAGTATTAGACCGGATGAAACCGAAATCTCTGGGTTGCCCAAAGTGTAGAACGAAAGGATCTGTACATAGAATATCAATTGGGATATGGTATTGTAGAAAATGCGATGCTAAATTTACAGGTGGGGCCTATTCAATTGCTACCGCACGAGGCTTAGAATCATTCAGAGTATCTAAGCGAAAACAGCGAGAAATAGAATTAATTGAAGAGGAAGAATGAATTCACCCAATTCTAATTCTGATCTTAACTCCCGTTCCAATCCCGATTCTGCTTATGGTTCTAATGTGTTTTTTATTACCTCTACAGTAGACTTTTCGTTTACTGATTCTAAAATGAGGGATATTTCCTATGAAGCTTTTCTTCCCGAATATGAAACATTTACCAGTAAACGCTCTCAAATCATTATGAAAAAAGACGGTACTAATATACTTAAATTTACTATAGAAAGTAAGGATATTACTGCTTTTAGGGCTTCCATCAATGATATTATCAGCTTCGGTAAAATAATTGATAATGTCATGGTACTGGCTAAACAGAATTTTTAAAACTATTTCATATCTCCTTCTCCATTATTCTCAAACTTAGTTTTATAAAATATATAAATTAACATTTTATTTACTGCTATATTATCAAAATTATCAAAATTTTCTTTATCTAAATATCAAAGTTGAAAAATAATGGCGATAAATTTCGAAAATTTACCGGATGATTTAAAAAAGAAGATCCAGCAATTCTCTCAGATGCAGCAAAATCTAG
Source organism: Promethearchaeota archaeon (assembly GCA_008080765.1). Taxonomy (GTDB): domain Archaea; phylum Asgardarchaeota; class Lokiarchaeia; order Sigyniarchaeales; family SOKP01; genus TEKIR-8. The sequence goes on from SHMU01000102.1 coordinate 2,159, forward strand.
AATACATAATTAATCAGAGAATTCAAATGGAAACCAGATTACGAGAGACCGAATTGGCTGTGGAGGAATTGGAAAAGACAGAACCTAATGAGGTTATCTATAAATCCATCGGTGGTATTATGGTAAAAAGTGATAGAGATAAACTCTTAGCGGAGAAAAAAAGCCAAAAAACTAGCTTGGATATGCGCATTAAAACCTTGAAGCAGAAAGAAGAGAGAGCTCGTGGACAGATTGAAACGACCAGTAAGGCTATTCAAGCAGATCTTCAAAATCAATAACCTTCATAAAAGCATGTTATCGACATGTTAACATCTATAGATTTTAAAATCTTTAAAGAAGTACTTACTTTTTTACCCCATAACACAATAGTAATTACTAGCCATGAATTAGTTGATTTAGATGGAGCCGCATCTGCAATCGCTCTAAATTTTTTTTTACATTCATTAGTAAATGACTTGACAACTCATCTTTATTTTTCAAGTATTTCTAAAAACACTAAAATTTTTTTGGAAAGACTTAACGTAAAATTTCCAAACTTGGCTCTCAAGATAGTAGATTCGTTAAAAAATATAGAGGCGGATAGATACTTCATTGTAGATACGAATAAACTGAAAAATATTAGTCAATTCCTCAATCTTTCAGCAGATCAAAAAACTGAGAATTATTTCTTCTTTATTGATCATCATTATTATGAGGAGCCTTCATCGAGCGAACCATTTACCGCACAAGGGTTATTTAAAGATGAATATAGCTCAACTTGTGAAATCATCGTGGATTTATTCCAGGAATTTAAGATTGAACTCACAAAATCTCTTCGTTATCTATTAATTGCGGGGATTATTACAGACACGGGATATTTTAAATATGCAAATAATTCTACCATTCACATCCTCGCCAAATTATTAAAAAATGATATTGATATTCAAGAAATTCGCCTAATGTTAAAAATAGAACCGCATATTTCAGAAAAGATCGCGAAGATAAAGGGAACACAACGAAATGAGATGATAAAGGTAAATGATTGGTTAATAGGGCTATCTCACGTAAGTAGTTTTGAGGCTAAAGTGGCAAATGCTCTCATACGATTAGGATTCGATATTGCGATGGTAATTGCAGAAAAAACAGATCAATTTCGAATTAGCCTCCGTGCCAAACAGAAAATCTGTCGAGAAACGGGGCTTCATCTAGGAAAATTATTAGAAGAGATCGCCAGTAAATATAATGCAAGTGGAGGCGGACATGATGGAGCAGCCGCAATTACTATCGATAAAAAGGTGGGGAGCCTCCGAGAGGTTATCTTAACTCAAATTGAAAAGGTCTTAGCCTAATTTAAAGAAAATTTTAGTAAAGAGGAACATTACTCAAGATAAAGTAAATATAATATGGGTAATAATTGTGGTGTTAATAGATTTTCAGAATTTTTCCTTTCGCTATAAGAGAAATACCATGTATACTTTAAATCATATAAATCTAAAAATAGATGACAATAAATTCATCTTGCTTGCTGGGGAAACGGGTTCTGGAAAAACAACTCTCATACGATGTATGAATGGATTAATCCCTCAATTTTATGCCGGATATTATAAGGGATCAATTGAAATTGCTGGGCAAAAAACGACTGAAAGGTCCATCGCAGATTTATCAACGATCGTAGGCATTGTATTTCAAACACCTGAAAATCAGCTCATTGCGATGAATGCAGAACACGAAATTGCCTTTGGTATGGAAAATTTGGGGATCTCACAAGGAAAAATTAAAGAAAAAATTGAAGAAGTTGTGCAGCTGACGAATATTGAAGATATTTTAGAGAAAGCCCCTTTCGAGATAAGTGGTGGTGAGCAGCAGAGAGTAGCTATTGCCTCAGTCCTCGCCTTAGAACCACAGATACTCATCTTGGATGAGCCAACTGCTAATTTAGATCCTTATTTTGCACAAAAAATCCTAAAACTCTTAAAAACAATTCAAAAAGAACAACACATAACAATTATCATCATTGAACACCGATTAGATTTAGTCCTTCCTTATGTAGATGAGATTATTTTAATGAAAGAAGGAGAGATTCTAGAGCAGGATACCAAAGAGAAGGTAATTAATGGAAAGATTTTTAAGGAATTAAAGATCAATAAACCCTTAATTTACTCTATATTTCATGATTTAAAAGAACGAAATTTAATTGAAGCACCTATTCCTGTCAGTTTACACGAAGCTATAAATTTACTTAAGCAAAAATTGTAGGAGAAGTCCATGTCTGAATCATCACCTCTTATTGTGATTAATAATATTACCTATGCCTATCCCAATGGCACTCAAGCGTTAAAAAATGTAAGTTTAAATATAAACGCCGGAGAATTAATCGGAATAATGGGGAGCAATGGTGCGGGAAAAACTACCTTGATTAGGACGCTTAACGGATTGATACAACCGCAATCGGGGTCCATTTTTATCAACAATGAGAATATACAATCCAAAACAATTGCAGAGATATCCAAATCAGTAGGGATTGTATTTCAGAATCCCGAACACCAATTATTCTCAAATACAGTAAGAGACGAGATTAAATTTTCTTTAAAAAATATATTTGATAAGGAGGAACTATTGGAGACGAAGATCGAGGATACATTGAAGATGTTTCACTTCGAGCAATTTAAAGAAAAAGCTCCGCTAAATCTTTCAGGCGGTCAGAAAAAAAAGCTTGCATTAGCCTCCATTGTATGCCGCGATCCCTCCATTCTTATCTTCGATGAGCCGACTCTTGGGCAAGATGAAAAAGAAATCGACTTTTTGATTGCTTTACTTAGGAAAGAAACGCAGAACAACAAAACTATCATAATTGTTACTCATAATATCGAATTTGCATATCAATATATTCCCCGCGTAATCTTGATGTCAAAAGGACGATTACTTGCAGATGGTCCCACCACCAAAGTATTATCAAATGAGCAATTAATCAAAAAAGCATCTTTAATTTTGCCCCAATTGACACAATTAAAAGCCTCTCTTCGAGCTATCGGATTAGAGATTCCCGATGCTCTTCATACTCAAGAGGCTGTCCGAGATTTTTTAATCAAATTTTTTGAATCCCGATCACATAAAGGAGGGCTAAGTTAACCAATGTCTTTTAAATTCCTTGAAGCCTTCAAATTTTACAGAAAAAAGGCAGTCCTTCATAATTTGGATCCACGAACAAAATTATTGCTTGCCTTAGTCTATACGATTAGTTCCTTATTATTTACGAATATAATTCCTCTCCTCCTTCTTTTCTTAACACTTTTTCCCCTAATTTTAATCGGAAAACTTGCAAAACAATGGTTTAAAAGCATCCGAGGGCTCTCCTTTTTATTTATCTTAATTGTTATCTTTAATACATTCTTTTTATCTGTATCATATTCTATTGCAATGATTATCCGAATTGTCATCATGATTTCTTCCTTTTCAATTTTTTTCCTGACTGTAGATCCTAATGAATTATCCTTATCTCTTATTTCCATGAAAGTACCATTTGAATTTGCGTTTAGTTTTTCTCTTGCATTTCGATTTGTTCCTACCATTTCAATTGAAGCTCAGAATATTATTGATGCTCAACAAAGTAGGGGATATGAGCTAAAAAAGAAGGGAATTGTCAGTCAAGTGAAAAATCTATTTCCCTTGTTAATCCCTTTAATTATATGTTCCGTAAAAAGAGCCTTTAATGTTGCAGAAGCATTAGAATCTAGAGCATTTGGAAGCGAAAGGCAAAGAACCTATTATTTTACGATAAAATATACCTATAAAGATTGGATTATGACGTTTATATTATTAGTGATATTAACACTTTCTATTATTGCCAAGATATATTTCAATTATTTACCAAGCTGGGTTAGCTGGGGGTTACCTATATGAGAATTCAACATTTTTTAATTTCCGAACACGGACTCAAGTATACTGTTCTACTCAATACCGTAGAATTAACCGACCACAAAATGTCACTTAATCAACTCTTTACCATCTTGGAGGAGCTTCAAACTAAATATCCCACGGCAATCATTCAGTTTTTTAATAGTGACTATGTTTTAAACGAAGACCATCTTTATCATGCCATCTATTTCGTTCAAAAAGCCTTTAAATATGGGCAACATATTTCTCAAAAAGCAAGCATTGAATTTTTATTATACCTATCCACCAACAGACAAATTAAAAAAGCGATCGAAGCTTTCGGAATTAGTGCGTCTGATTTAAACGAAAAATTGTTGGACTATTGTATTGTTGCAAATGGTGATGAAGAAGTTAATAAGATCAATACTGATCTATTAACAAATTTTTCTTGTATAGAAAAACAATCTCCTTATATCCAAGAATCCGAAGAGAAATATAATCGACTTTTGTCATATTTTGGATTCTCTACAAATCAGATTAAAACCAGACTGAATTCATTAGAAGTCAAACGTTTTGAAAGGATTGAAGTTCCTCTTAAAGACGCTATTCGCCTTCATGCGCTTGAAGATCTCATTATTGAGAAAATGGCTTTATTAAGCTTAGAGTAAAATATCTTCCTTCTAAGAAAATGATGAATACTTGAGAAATTATAAATTATTAATAGAGAGTTTGAATAAAGGTAATTATTAAACTACATAGTGGTTATAGATGAAGAGTTTAATTGCATATTATACACGAACGGGAAATACGAGGCAAATTGCCCAACTCATAGCTAAGAAATTAAATTCAGATCTAGATGAAATAGTTGATACAAAAAAGCGTTCGGGGATTTTTGGGTTCCTAAAAGCAGGATATGAAGCGACGATGAAGAAAACAACTCAAATTAAAGAAATAAACAAGAAACCGGGAGAATATGATTTCATTATATTAGGTACTCCCAATTGGAACAAACGAATGACCCCTGCCTTGAGGACTTATATTCTTAAATTTAAGGATGTGTTTAACCAAATGGCAATCTTTTGCTCAGCGGGAGGACGAGGCGTACAAAATTTTCTTGAAAGTGTTGAGCAATTATGCGATAAAAAAGCGGTTGCAGTGATGGTAATCTTGGACGAAGATGATAAAGAGTTAGTTGAAACCAAAATTGATAAATTTATCCAAGAAATAAATGAATCTTCGCACTAATTTGAATTCTTACTCTAGGTCTATGAATTTTAATTTCCTCTAAACTAGTCTCATCTAATTTCTTCTCTTTCTTGAGAATACCTATTTTCTGGTCTTACAATATCTTCGCTCTCCAAGAATGAGATCCCGCAGAAATTGCCTAATAATTCAATTCTAATAATCATATCGGGCTGTTCCAGATCGACAGGATTCTCCAGAAGATCTGCAACACTATTAATTAATACATCACGCTCGATAAGTTTATTTTTCCTACGTTTTAAGGTTATTCGAAAAGATTCATGATCATCTATATATGTGGCGTAATTCTGTTTGATGATCTTTGCTATTAAATCTAAATTTGTTTCGCAAACAAATTGAACTGGTACGATTTTTAAAACATACTTAAAAAAATAGGGGTCATGTTGTAGAATATCCTTAATTTTTGCGATAATCTCAAGTTCAGGCAAATTACTGAAAGCAGTAATAAGACCTTGGTATTCTAAATTAGATATAATCGGATATTTTTCACCACATAGTAATAGTACAAACCATATCTCTGCTTTCGCATCTGTTTCATTAAATCGTGGTGCCGATATCAACAAATTAAAATTTTTCAAAGTAAATACCCTATTTCTATAAATATCCTATTTCTATAAATATCCTATTTCTATAAATATCCTATTTCTATAAATATCCTATTTCTATAAATATCCTATTTCATCTACTTAAGTACTTCATCTATTTGTTCTTTTGTAATTTTACCTTCTCTGAGGATTTCAATTTCTTCTTTGGAGCAATCTACGATGGTTGTGGGTATTTGGGACTTTGTTTTACCGCCATCTATTATTATATCAACTGGAGTTAATAGCTTTTTGGCTACTTCTTGCCCATCTATTGATGGTTCCTCTCCCGCATAATTCGCCGAGGTACCCACAATTCCCCCGAAATGCCCCTTTTCTTTTAATCGTTTTAAAATCTCCAAAATTATCTCATTCTTGGGAACTCTAAGTCCTATTGTTTCCTCACTTCCCGTCACTTCTGGAGGAATAATACAATCTGGGCGTCTTTTTAATATTAGAGTTAGCTCTCCCGGCCAAAAACCACGGATTAATTTATCTGCTGAGGAATTTAATTGCGCTACTTTTTGGGCCTCCTCAACATTATATATTAACAATAAAAATCCTTTTGATTGATCTCTAAATTTAATATTAAATAATCTCTGAACAGCATTCAGATTTGTGGGATCACAACCTAAACCGTATACGCTATCAGTAGGAAAAGCTATTATTTTACCTTCAATTATTTCATCTACAGCAATATCCAAAAAAACGCGCATTTCTTCAAGAGTTTGGTCTGCAACTTTAATTAGAAACCCCATAACTTAAGGAATGATGAATAATTTTTGAAACTTTCAATAATGTTAATTTTAATTGTGTATAAATGAATATAAATTAATAAAAGAATAAATAAAAAAGCTTTAGAATTTTTGAACTTTTAGAAACCTTCTTGACACTTCAGTTCGGCTTCAATTAATTTCCATTGTTTGTCGATGCGATTTTGCAATTCTACTAATGCCTTCTCTGAAATTTTCGAGAATCGTTTCTGGTTTTGAATATAATCCATCAAGGGTATCCGTTTCTCAGGATCTAATAATCGTTTACTCGCTTTTGAAAGTGTTTTCTTACCATTCTCAACTTCATATAAAATCCAGAAACCACTTTTTACAGCTAATCGTGCCATCTCAACGGTATCTTCTGCGGGGAATCCCCAACCTGGGGGACATGGTGCTAAAATCTGGATGTAGCGACAACCTTTAATATCTTTTGCCTTTTTAAATTTTTCATAAAGATCTAAAGGTTCCGATATGCTGCATGTTGCTACATAGGGGATATCATGAGCCTCCATTATTCGAGGAACATCCTTCTTATACCGCTCTTTTCCGAATGGTGTCGTGGTTGTAATCGCTGAATGGGGTGTACTAGAAGACCTTTGAATTCCCGTGTTCATATATGCCTCGTTGTCGTAGCATACATAAATGATATCTGTATTGCGCTCCGCAGCACCACTCAATCCTTGAATTCCGATGTCAGTTGTTCCTCCATCACCGGCAAACACTAATGCGGTCATTTTATCCCAATTTCCTTTAGGAAATTTATAACCTTTCGCTTTAAATGCAGCATCTAACCCCGTTGCCGCCGCCGCTCCAGCCGCAAATGCCATGTTAATAAATGGAAAACTGGGGGCAGTTTTTGGCCATAGACCAACCACTACATTCAAACAAGATGCCGGAGCAACTAATGATGTGTTTGGACCTAACGCCTTCATTGCCCAACGCAATGCAATTTCTAAACCGCATCCTGCACAGCAAGAATTTCCGGGTAGAAAATATTCTTCATTTAGTTCTTCCAACGCACTTTTAATACTAACCATTTACTTCACCTCTAATTTTCCATGCCAGAGAGTACCATGAATTAAATCCTCTGGAAGCTCTCCGGTCTCATACATCTTCACTAAGGCTTTTAGTTGATCTTTTTGCTCCTCTAGGGAAACCTCCCTTCCTCCCAAGCCAGAGATGATTGGAAGTATAGGTGTTTTAATATCTGTGTTATATAATGCTGCCTTCACTTCACTGCTTACCGGACCCCCCGTGGGTGATCCAAAAGCAGTTGCTCGATCTACTACTCCTAACACACGAACACTTTTGGCAATCTCTTGGACATCTTCTATTGGAAATGGTCTAAAATGGCGCAGTTTCACCATCCCAACTTTGTATCCTTCATCTCTGAGCTCATCAACCGCTTGCTCCATTTGTAAGGCTAAATCTCCATAGATCATAATGCCCACATCGGCATCATCAAGATGATATTTTTGCACTAACCCATTTCCATAACTTCTTCCGAACATTTTTTCAAATTCTTTTGCTGCTTCTTTTATCTTTTCTGCAGCTCTCATCATTGCGTCGTGAATCTTTAATCTGAACTCGCTGTAGAAACCAGAAGGCATAATAAGATTTCCATGCATCATCGGTCTTTCGGGATCAATGAAAATATGTGGCCATCCTTTTTCATCAGGTAAGGGTGGTAAATATTCATCTACAAGATCTTGGTCTTCAATTATAACCGGTTTGGATGTATGAGAAAGAATGAATCCCCCATATGCTACAAATTTCGGCAATAACACATCAAAATCCTCACAAACTTTATAGGACATTAAAATTTCATCATAGATTTCTTGATGGGTTGCTACGAAGGAACTTAACCATCCCGTATCTCGACATGCAATAACATCCGTAAAATCAGCCCAAATATTCCAAGGAGGTGCGACACCACGGCTTACTATAGCTGTAACTATGGGCAACCTGCTGGAACTCGCCCAATGAATCATTTCATACATGTAGAAAAGCCCCTGCCCTGCTGTTGCAGTGAAGGTACGTGTTCCCGCAATGCTTGCTCCCACGATTGAAGCCATTACTGAATGCTCGCTTTCCACCTTAATATATTGAGTGCCCGGCATCATACCACTATCAGCAAACTCAGACAATTTTTCAACAACCGTTGTTTGTGGTGTAATTGGGTAGGCGCTAATCACCTGCACACGAGCAGATTTGGCTGCATATGCTGTTGCCACGTTCCCTTTAACAACTTTTGTTTGTCTCGGTTGAATAAAATCTTTTTGTTTCGATTCAGTCATCTTCTATATCACTCTCCCGCACCATTTTAATATTATCTGTAGGACATTCTTTTGCACAGATTCCGCACCCTTTACAAAAAACATAATCTATTTCAAACTCACCTTCCTCATTTTTTTTAATAATCCCCTCCGGACAATACATCCAGCAAATACCGCACTTATTACATCCCTCTAGAATTATCGGTCGAAAGGTTCGCCAATCTCCGGTTCTTCCTATACTCGCATCTATTGCAAATGAAATAGGAATAGGAGGCAATTCCTTCCAGTTCTTATATTCTTGAACTTTCGGTCGCTCTTCCTTTGATTTATTGATATCCTTCCACTTTTCTGATTCTGATTTTGATTCAGATTCGCTCATTAGGACACCTCTTTTACTGAATTATATGCGTCTTGGGCAACCTTCATATTTAATGCTGCTCGTTTTTCTCCAAATTCTCGTTTTAAGACTTCGTCCATCACTTTGAGATCGTAATATCCTGTAATTTTTGCGAAAGCGGCAAGCATTGGTATATTTAAAATTCCCCCGCTGGAAATCATAAACCTATGTTCGATACAAATACCTGTCGCATCTACGATATAGATCTTTAAGTTCTCTGGTAGACCGGTAGTATCTATAGGTTTTTTACTATTTATAATTAAAATCGTTCCCTCTTTGATACTTTCTCTTATTCTTGGGATTTCTAACAAGGACGTATCAAAAATAAATTGGTAATCGGGATGAAGCACGCTATCATAGGTTTTGATCGGTTTCTCCTTCGAGATTTTTGTAAAAGCACTAATCGGCGCTCCACGACGCTCAGCCCCAATAATAGGAATCGCAAACACATCTATAAACCCGTTTTCAAAAGCGAATTTAGCTAATAACTCACTCGCGCTAACTGCTGTCTGCCCTCCGCGCCCAGCAAATGAAATCTCTATTATTCCGTTCGCCATCAATTTCTTTTCATCTTTTTCCTTTTTGATTTTTATAATTTGTTTAATCAACGCAACCAAGAAAAAAAGTTCAAACCAAGATTTTTTGGTCGCATTAGAAAAGTACTATTAAAATTACTACTATTTGTAGTAATAAAATTACACTGCTTAATAATAACGGATTAGAACGATTTAGAAAGGTTGTTTGTATTTTTTGAGTATTATATTTCATTATTGTTCTAACCTTAATTATTATTAATGAAGGTTTTTTCTTAGATAATCTATTCTTAATTTTAAATTTTTCGTTTAATGCATATGTATTCAATTAAATTTAAAGCATTGAGTTATGAGATCAATTAATTACCTCAAAAAACAATAAATCATTAAAAATTATATTATTTGTTGTTATAATTGATAATTTTCAACTAAATTAGAATGATGCCATAAAAATGTCAACCAACACAATTAAATGCCCTAGTTGTAAGGACGGAATTATAAACCTTTCCAAGACCACCTATGATCTGCCTGATGGGGATAAACTTCTTCTCATAAAACTTGAATGTAATGAATGTGAGTTTATTAATAAGGACGTGATTCCTTTGACCACGCGTATAGAGCCCGGGATTTCAGAATATTATGTAACTGAAGAAAATGATCTTAAATCCAAATTGTATCGATCTCCTACAGCAAAATTGGAGATCCCAGAATTAGAGGTGAGTGTCGAACCAGGACCTGCGGCTCCCTTTTATTTTACTAACATTGAGGGGGTTTTGGCTCGTTTTGAAAGAGCTGTAATGGTTCATCGGAATTCCTTAGATGCAGAGAATCAAGATACTAAGGAGATGGATGAGATATTGGACAATATCAAAGAGGCATATTTGGGAAACTTTACTTTTACTCTTAGAATTATTGATTCAAACGGAGGTAGTTATATTATCCCCAAAGACGAGTCAAAGTATAACTTTATAAAACTTTCCTCATAATCAATTTAGCCTAAATAATTTTAAAACCTCCCAATTGAAATAGCAAAAGAACTCATCTGCTTTAAAAAGGCAGAAGAGAGAGAAAAGTTATTTTGGAAAACTGATTTATTTTGAGTATATATTAAATTCAATATTATATTATTAAGAAAAGTTGAAATTTAAGATGGCGAAAAAAACGAAAGTTGGGATTCTCACAGGAGGCGGGGATTGTCCTGGTCTTAATTCCGTTATTTATGGTATTATGTTAAAAGCTTTTGATGCCGGCTATGAATGCGTTGGCATTTTAAAGGGTTGGAAGGGATTTCTTGAAAATATTACAATTCCTTTAAATATTGCCGAGCATGATGATTTACACACAGTGGGCGGGACTCTTCTTTATACTAGTCGAACTAATCCTTTCGAGCCGATTAAAAAAGCAAAATCGGAGCATGAAAAGGAGCAGCTCAAAAAAGAAATCTCAGAAAAGATGCTTGCCCAATTTAAGACCTTAGGAATTGATGCACTCATCGTGATTGGCGGAGATGATACCTTAGGAGTCGCCGATACCGTGTGTAAAAAAACAAATGCTAAAATCATAGGGTGTCCTAAGACCATTGATAATGACCTTCTAGGCACGGATTATACATTCGGATTTTGGAGTGCGGTGCAATTGGCTTCGAATTCAATGGATAATCTTACCACGACCGCCCGATCGCATCAAAGAATCTTTGTAGTTGAGGTGATGGGAAGAGATGCGGGCTTCTTAACGATATACAGCGGTATTTCAAGTGGGGCAGATATAATTCTTATTCCCGAAACTCCCTTTGATTTAAAAAAACATATAGTGGAAGTGCTCCAAAGAAGAGTGAGAGCAGGACATAAATATCATATTATTGCTTGCTCAGAAGGAGCATATCCCACACAAGAATCATTAGAAAAAGACTTTCAGACAATCTCTAAAGAGACAATTGATAATTTGCCTAAAGATCCATTTGGAAATCCCTTGCTCAATAAATTAAACATGTCTCAAATTCTTGTAGAGGAATTAAAATTAAGAGATGAGTTAGCAAAAGAATTTGAGAAAAATGATGCAAATTTCGAATGCAGAAGTGTCGTTCTTGGGCATACTATGCGAGCAGGCACACCAAATTCATTTGACCGTATTTTGGGATTACGCCTTGGCCTTCACGCTATGAAATTAGTTATTGATAATGAGTTTGGAAAAATGGTATCCCTACGTGGCGAGGAAATTAAAGCATTACCCCTTGCTGAAGGTGCAAAAAAGAAATATGTGGCACCTGATGGTGATATTGTAGAATTACGAAATTTAATGGTTAAGATTCGCTACAAATCCAGAGAAATAGAATAAAATAGCCCACCCTCAATTCTTTATTTTATTGTTTTTTTTTAATTTTTTGGTTGTTTAAATGAAAGATATTTCATCTCTCTTTCTTAATAAATATGGTATTGTGTAATTCATAGTAGAATAAAATATCCTTAAACGTAGACACTATATTAATCAATATCTTACTTGAATACTATTGT
>SHMU01000103.1 GCA_008080765.1 Promethearchaeota archaeon
CTCCGATGACCGATTCCATAGCATCGTTAGGAAGAGTTCTAGTTACAAGCCCACAACGTTAGTGGTGGGTAATTGACACTGGATAAAAATATCTAGAAACTATTTCTTTTCAGAATAATTATACTAACTGATTATTGCTGTAATTGAGCATATACAATTTAAATAATTAGAAATACATCTCTTCTTATTATAAGAGAAATAATAAAACAATTTTACCAAATTGAATATTATATGTCTGAAGAAAAAGATGAGCTGAATGAAAGTATTCGAGCAGTTATCAAAGAGAAAGCAAGAGAGCTTACAAAAGAGCTCTTGATAAAAATTCTTGAAAAATCTAATGAAGAAGAATCATTAGAAGATTTAATAAAGTCTTTGATTATCGAAAAAATAACCGCAAAAATTCAACTAATTGTAAGAAGACCTATAACAGGAGTGCTCTTAAAAAAGCTAGTAAAAAGAGTAGTTAATAAGGCTTGGAAGAGGCAAAGGGAGCAATTATTAGAACGAATGAAACAATTAAAATGAATAAAAATGATGATCTGTCAATAATAATGTTTAATAATGAATAAATATTCATAATTTATGAGATGGTTTCGTTTTATTGATGAAACCATTTTATGTGGTTTTATAAATAATTTTTAGTTCTCAATTACAACAATATAATGTAATCCGAGAGATATTTGATATTTTATTAGCAATTGATTAATACAATAGAATAAATAACTAATAATTAGTAAATTAAAACAAGAAAACAATTAATAAATGAGGGAATAAGTATGGAGGACAGAGAAATTCCTGATGATATTGATCTCAGTAAAACAGTTCAAGAAGGAAAAGAAGAAGCTATGCAGCGCCGGATGGAAGATATTAAGAAGAATATGGCCAAAATAAAGCATAAATTGGTTGTAATCTCAGGAAAAGGTGGAGTGGGTAAAACCACTGTAGCTGTGAACTTAGCGATGAGCTTGGCCAGCATAGGATTAAGGGTAGGAATCCTTGATGTCGATATTACGGGTCCAAACGTCACAAAGATGTTGGGTGTGGAAAACGCATTAAAGCCTCAAGTGGACACTGAGAGGCAGAAGTTTTATCCCATTACAGGACCATTAAATATTAAGGTAATCTCCATGTCTTTTCTGACGGAAAACACAGATACACCCGTTATTTGGAGAGGCCCAATGAAAATGAGCGCTATTAGACAGTTTTTAGGTGATGCCGAGTGGGGAGAACTGGATTATTTGATCTTTGATTTACCCCCGGGTACTTCAGATGAGACGCTTGATATATTACAGTTAATTCCCGAGGAGTACATCATTGTGGTCACAACACCTCAAGAGGTGGCTCTAATGGATGCTCGTAAAACGATTAACATGTCCCAGATGATGGAACGGAACGTGTTAGGGATAGTTGAAAACATGTCAGGCTTTAAATGCCCCCATTGCGGAAAACATATCGATCTCTATCCACCAGGAGGTGCAAAAAAGGCCGCAGAAGATTTTAACGTAGAATTGTTGGGACATGTGCCTTTTGAGACCGAGATTGGACAACAAGGAGATCGGGGCTTGCCATTTGTAGTGAAATATCCGGACTCTGAAAGTGCTAAGGCTTTTAAACAAATTGTAAATAAAATACAAGAGGAATTAGGAGATTAATTTTAAGCTTTAATATTCTTTTCTCATTTTCTTTTTTAATTATCAAAATTTCGAATTATAAAGAAATCTTTATATTAATATTCTCATATCTTTTATATAGATTAATAAATAATTGCGTTTTTATTATGCCGCCAAGTATGTCAAGTGAACTTCAATCTGTTTTAATCCATTGTCCTATTTGCCATAAAAATGGAAAAGTGGAAGTGCTGGTGGAAACTATTAAAAACAGCCCCACAGGGTTGACCACAATGGAAATTGACGGAGATATCTGTGAACATCGATTTCTTATTTATGTTGATAAAAGCTTCACTATGCGCGAAAGTGAACTCATCGATTCCGTTCAATCACCGGATTTAGTATTTGATACTGAAGATCTTAGAACGGATATTTTCACCTTAGATGAGATGAATGTAATTAAAATCAATCTCTATCCCATTACGCTTAGCTATATTTTGAAATGCTTTTTTTATAATCAAGAGGTTGCCATTGTAATCTCAGAAAAAAAAGAATATTTAAAAAGAATTTACAAAACACTCTTTAATTATCTATTTGAAGAGACATTTACTATTGAGCTTCACATATTAACGGTGAATGAGTATAACTCCAAAAAAACGGAGTTAAACCTACCAATTGTATTAAGAGAAGTAAAAATCTTAGAGGATAGAAATAATTTTCTCAGAAATCCAGATCTTTCGGTGGAGAGAGGTTTTATACAGAAATTTTATGCCCAGGATTATGGACTTGAATCACTCAATATCTTAAAAAGAGAGATTAAAAATGTGTTTCTTCTTGCAAAATCGATTCGAGAACTAATTGTTAAGAATCAAAAATTAGACATTTTTAAAATCATTAAATATCTAAATAAGACCTTTAAGATCGATGTGAATGTTCGATTTGCAGAATTTCTCCTCGATATCTTAAAATTTTACCATCATATAAACTTAAAAGGAGTCTATAAGAATATAGAATTCTTAAGATTTAAAAAGCTGGGAGAATAATACTTTAAGTATTAATATAATATCTGGAAAAACCACTCACCTAACGTATTTACGTGCAAATATTATTTTTACTTAACTATTTCATTCCTAAAAAAATTTTAATTCATTTTTGGAATATATCAACCTAATCTCTAACCTCTTATTTTAATTCAATATTTTGAGAATCTAAATAGATATCGGGATCTAAGCAGACTATATTCTTTAGAAGATATAAAACTATAAATAGGTTAAATTTCAATTTTTTAATGTGAAAATAATGACTAATGAGAATAGAAAAAGTGTGTTTATTCAATGCCCAACATGCTTGAAAAATGGGAAGATAGAAATCCCAAGAGATAAAATTGAGAAAAAGGCTTCAGGTCTAAGCTTAATTATAGTCAAAAAACTAATTTGCGAACATGTTTTCTTGGCGTATATTGATAAAAACTTTACAATGAGAGAATCAGAAGAAGTTTACTTTGTTCCCTCTCCGCAAATCATTGAAAAATCAAAAAAAATTAAGGAAGAATTCTTTGATAAAAATGAATTAGATCTAATCAATTTAAATCTTTATCCTTTAACCTTAAATTACATTCTAAAAAGTTTGATGAACGCTAAAGCAATAGGCATCGTGTTAGAAGAGCGACAGGATTTCTTAAAAACGATTTATGAAAAATTTCTCAATTTTCTCTTTAACAACACATTTAACACTCAATATCAGATTATACTTGATCAAGAGTATAGCGAAGCAAAAGAAGAGTTAAATTTACCTATTATCGTTAAAAATATCGAAATCATTAAGGACAATGAGAATTTTCTGACGGATGTTGAATTTGCTGTCGAAAGGGGATTTATTCAAAAATTCTATAATGATGAGTATGGATTAGAAACTTTGCGAGCTCTAAAATTTGAAATTAACAACGCCTTCCTATTGGCACAAAGTACAAAAGAGTTTATAGAAAACACTAAAAAGCTCAACTTAAATAAAGTCATCAAATTTCTGGAAAAGGAATTCAATATTAATATTGATGTAAAATATGCAGAGTTTCTTATTGGGATAGTAAAGAACTACTATAACGTAGAGGTTGGAAATCTTTATAAGAATGTGGAATTCATGAAATTTAAGAAACTCAGTAAGTAGAAGGCTTCACGCATCTAAGCAAATTGGGTAAAATTATTTCAAATCATTAACATCATAGGTAGGGTCAAGAATTTATATAATTAAATTCAAATAGGCTTCTTTGTCGAGTCCTTCTCATTTTGATAAATTAAAAATTTGAAATATATGTAATATAAAGTAATCCTTCTCATTATCACAAGTCTGAAATATGCAGATAGCAATAATAACAAAACAAAGTTAATTAAAAGTCCAATAATATAAACCATAACTAATAATAAAGCTAAAATAGATAATTTATGAAGAGCACATTAGATCAAAATTATCCCGAAGAAAATGTTCCAAAAAAAATAAAGTGGATTATTTTTTTAATTGGATTAGCAGGAAACATAGCGTGGGCTGTTGAAAATCAATTTTACAACGTTTATATGTATAACAAAATTAGTCCTACACCCATTTATATCTCAATAATGGTAGCGGCGAGCGCCATTACGGCAGGTTTAACAGCCATTTTTATGGGTGCGTTCAGTGATATTAAAGGAAAGAGAAAACCTTTCATGCTAATGGGATTTATATTTTGGGGAATTACAACTGCAATTTACCCTTTAGCGGGAATATTTCAACCAGTAATACTAGCTATTACAATTGCTATTGTATTTGACTGCGTAATGACCTACTTTGGCTCAACTGCTTTTGATGCGGTATTTAATGGGTATTTTACTGATATTACAACCGAGAAAAACAGAGGAAAAGCATTAGGAGTGCTCCAAATGACCATGTTACTTTCAACTCTGGTCATATATGGCATCTCGGGATTTATTATCGAAGGGTTCGAAGCAACAATAGGGTTTGGCTATGAAATCTTTTTTATGATTATGGGAGGCTTTTCAATCCTTGGTGTTATTGGAGCGTACTTGTCCAAAGAGCCGGAGGGATTACAGCCTTCAGGAATGAGTTTAAAACAGCATATTAAAAAATTATTCAGTAAAGATATGATAAAAAATAATAAGGATTGTTTTTTAATTCTTACGGGAATGCTGATTTGGGCTACTGCCTTTTACATATTTTTTCCATTTGTACTTGTTTATTTACAACATTACTTAGGTTTAGACTTATCGACTTCCTCGATTATTGTTTTTATTGGATTTATAATATGCATTGCATTAGCATACCCTTTGGGAATATACCTTGATAAAATTGGGAGAAAGAAGATTACAATTATATGTGTTATTGGAGATGGACTCTCCTTGTTCCTTTTTATCATTAGTGCTAATTTTTTCCTTTTAGTTGTTGCAGCGGTTCTCATGCAATTCTTTATGACAGGGTGGAATATGGCAGCCAACGCATGGATGAGAGATTTATTTCCGGCCAGCCAGACGGGAGAATTCAGCGGGTATTACACCCTTTTTGCTGCAACCATTCCAATGGTAATTGGATCTCCCATTGGCGGAATCTTATCGAGCATTTCGGGACAAACAATTCTTATAGATGGAATTCCGGGATACGTGCCGACACCTTTAATATTTATCGTAGCTGCCTTCATCATGATTCCTGCAATAATACCCCTCCTTTTTGCCAAAGAAACCAAAGGACAACTGCTTTCGAAAAGTGCCGCATTAAAAAAACCAATTTGATTGTCTATGAAATTCAAATCCCTTTAATTTCTTTTTTATCACTTTTCAAAAATAGTCTTAAAAAAGATACTAAAAATTGATTCAAATCGCATATATAAATGATTCCAACCTTTCCATACAAGAAACTATAGTTTTTTAATAATGGGAA
The DNA here is from genome assembly GCA_008080765.1 of Promethearchaeota archaeon. Classification (GTDB taxonomy): domain Archaea; phylum Asgardarchaeota; class Lokiarchaeia; order Sigyniarchaeales; family SOKP01; genus TEKIR-8. The sequence goes on from SHMU01000103.1 coordinate 5,529, forward strand.
ATATATGTTATAATATAACTTAATTACAAATTAAATATTAGTAGTAATAAAAAAACATGGTTGTTATTGAGATAATTTATCACCTTTTGGGATTCATATTAATCTTTCTGGTGCTATTTGTTGCGTTTAAATTCTTCATCAATTATAAATACACTGAAGAAAAAGAGATGATTGCAGGCGTCATTTTATTGATAGCATTCCTTTTTGGTCTAATCATTACCTCAATAAATTTAATATTAGGTTTATTTGGAACTAAGATCCCACTTAAAGATACGGATTTGAGATTACTCTCACCAATATTTAATGCAATTATGATTATATGCTGGCTTTATGTATTCTACCAACTCTTATATTCCTCTTCAAATCAGATGAAAATCTTTTTCTACGCCTTTTCAGCTATTAATATTATTTGGGTTATTATATACTTTATTCTTGGATTTTCAATTGGATTCTCAAAATTCACAATCATATTGGAAATTTATGATATTTTTTCTATGGTGATAAGTATAGGAGCTCTCATAATTTTAGCGGTAAAATCAATAAGATCACGGGATAGAGTTTTAAAAAGCAGAGGGATATTATTGATAATCGGATTTATACTTGCTGGCAGTTCACTTCTATTTGATGATGGAATTTTTACTCTCGAAACTGCTATGATGGATCTATTAGCAAGGATTATTTTAATTATTGGAATCTTCTTTATTTATCAAGGATTCTTTTTAACCGGAGAGAGCAATTTCTATGCTTTATTGATGAAAGCAACGAAAGAGCAAAAAGAAGGTCCTCTAGAAGAATAGAAAGATCTCTAAGGCAAAAATGAAATTGCCATAAGTATCATTTTCATAGGAACCTCTAAGATAAGTAGCGTTTATTTTATATCATGAAATTCATAATTAAGAAACTAAACATTAAAAAACTTTATATTGTTCAAATTAAATTATAATAATAAAAGAATTAACAAGAGAAGAAGGTGAAAATAATGATTTTAGAAATTATATATCATGCTTTAGGCTTTTTAATCATCGTGGGCATGGTAATAGTGGCAATCAAATTTTTTGTAAACTATAAATATACAGGACAAAAGGAATTATTGGCAGGAATTATATTTGCGATAGGGTTTTTGGCGGGATTAGTGTACCTTAGTTTCTTATTCTTATTTCAAGTCTTTGGATTGGATATATCTGTGGATGATAGAACTTTCTTATTTATTAACTTTGGATTCGTATTTTTGGTAATGCTTTCATGGTTTTATATCTTCTATCAGTTTCTCTATCCTAATAGCAATACGGTTAAAATTCTGTTCTATATACTAGTGGGGATAAATATAGTGTGGGAACTCTTTTTCTTCTACATTATTTTTTTTAGTACAATCTCTTTCAAAATAGCAAGAATCATCGTGTTTATCTATAATATGTGTGCTCTAAGTATAACGGGAGCTCTAGTTTTAATTCTTGCGATTAAATCCCTAATGTCAAAAGACAAGATTTTAAAGTATCGGGGTCTCTTCTTATTAATCGGATTTTTACTTGGAGGAGGATCTCTAGTTATTGATGATGGGATCTTTAATCTTGAATTAGCTATTCTAGACATCATTGCACGTGTTGCTTTAATAATTGGTATATTCCTTATCTTTTTTGGATTCTTTATGACTGAAGAGTCACGCCTATATAAATTCTTATTTGAACGGAAAAAAGAGGAATAACATTCCAATATCCTTTTAATTCTAATTCTTTTCTTTTTTCTTAAAAATCTATTTTTTTTTTTTTTTTTTTTTATTAAATTTACCACTCATATGAGTTCTTTTTGTTATTGAATAATATCAAAAATTATATTAATTTTGGAATTGATTATTAACTATAAATTAGTAATCTCTAAATTTCAAATAATACAAGTGGAAAAAAATGATCATAGAAATTCTTAAAATGATATTTCATGTAATAGGATTTTTAATTATGTGTTTGATGGTCTATATTTCTATAAAATTCATGTTAAGTTATAAAAAGGTACATAGCCCCATCTTACTTGGGGGCATCGCTTTTGCCCTAACATTTTTAGCGGCATTATTTTATTTCACACTCCGATTCTTTTTTGGATTATTTGGAATTGATATCTCACTAGATTATAGGACCGCATTATTTGTTATCTATGGAGTTGATTTTATGGTTGTTGTCTCTTGGTTTTATATTACATATCAACTAATGTATTCCCAAAATAAATTTGTAAAGCAAATGTTTTACATTTTTTTGGCATTAAATATATTATGGGAACTTTTTTTCTTTTATATGATCTTTTTCAGTGAGATATTGATAGAAACGGCTGAATTGATTGTCTTTATTTACGATTTATTCGCTCTATTGTTAACAATGGTTTTCATTTTATTCTTAGCGATTAAATCTCTTAAATCAAATGATGACGTATTAAAGACAAGAGGATTTTCTTTACTTATGGGGTTAATTCTTTGCGTAATTTCTCTTATTATTGAGGATGGTGTATTTACTCCTGAATGGGCGTTCCTCGATACAATTATGCGAATCTTGTTATTGCTCGGAGTTTTTCTCTTATTCCAGGGGTTCTTTATCGGGGAAGAAAGTAAGATTTTTAAAATCTATAACTCTATTAAAATGAAGAAAAAAGAGGATTAAAAGGAAAATTAAAAATGGTTGCAAGAAAAATCGTGATCGATACCGATAATACTATGGGAAAGCCGTTTTTATGGAATGATGATGGCTTAGCAATGTTATATGCATTTGGACAAGGTGAATTGGACATTTTGGGCATTACGACCGTGTTTGGAAATTCATCCGGAAAAAATGTGTATAAAACCACCAAAAAATTTTTAAAAGCGATTGGAAAGGATAATATTCCTATAAAAGAAGGGGCGAATAAAAAGGGGGATACAGACACGGATGCAGCAAAATTTTTAAGCGAGATTGCTGCCTCAAATCCGGGAGAGATTACTTTACTCGCATTAGGGCCTTTAACAAATTTATCTGGTGCGTATAAGGATAATAGAGATTTCTTTAAAAATTTAAAAGAAATAATCTTTATGGGTGGTATTACCGACGACTGGTTGGAGCTTGGTCGAATTAAAATGAGAGATGCCAATTTAAAAAACGATTTAGCGGCTGCACTAGAGGTATTAAATGCAGAATGTCCTGTCACGGCGATTAATTGTCATATTTGTACTCAAGTCCCTTTTAGGCATAAACATTTAGCCCAAGTGCGAGAATTTTGGCCAAAAATATTTCTAGAAAAACTGGAAATAGAATTCTGGGTACATAAAAAAGTTCATCATATAGATCATATCTTCATTTGGGATGTATTAGTACCCGTCTATTTAACAAATCCAGAACTTTTTGCTAAAAATGAAATAATTATCAAAGCTTCCACAATTGAGGATATTGAATATGGAAGACTTCAGAGCAGCACTTCAAATGGAGTCAATATCAATATGCCTACAACAATTCTCAACAGAGATGAATTCTATAAGATCGTTATTTCTTCTTGGGAGGCATTTCATACCCATATAATAAAGAATATCGGGGGATATAAGAATTTTAAAATAAATAGTATTAAAAAAGGAGTTATGAAAGGCCTTTTTTCGATATTCATTCCAATCTTATTGAGAATGATGTATGAGAAAAAAGGGGACTACTTTTACGAGAAATAAGACCCAAACAACGTTATTTCTCAATCTTTTTCATTATGCAATTTTATTTTTATTCAGATTTTTAAAACAAGAATATTTACTATTAGTTGAGATGAAACACATAATTGTCTTTTTGTTTTATTTTTTCTTTCATCTTTTTAAATACATTAATCAATTTTGAGGGTTTTTATGAGAAAAATTGGTTTGATAGTGAATCCAATTGCCGGGATGGGGGGTTCTGTGGGGCTGAAAGGAACTGATGGTAAGATTATAGAAAAAGCACGAAAATTAGGAGCTGAACCAATTACACCCAAACGAATCGAGGCGTTCTTATCAAATTTAACGACAAATATAAAGATAACTTTTTTAGTTGCACCCAGACATATGGGTGAGAAGTACATAAAAAATTATAATGTTCCATTTGAAGTTGTTGGTAAAATTGGAAAAACAACTTCAGCAGAAGATACCAAGCGAATAGCAGAAGAAATGCTTGAAAAAGGAATCGAGCTCCTCGTATTTTGCGGAGGCGATGGGACCGCGCGAGATGTATATGACGCGATTGATTTAAAAATTCCCGTGATCGGAATTCCTGCGGGAGTGAAAATGTTCAGTTCTATTTTTGCTATCAATCCTGATGCTGCATGGAATTTACTGAAAAGCTATTTAGAAGGTTCTGAACTAGTGGAAAATGAGGTACTTGACATTGATGAAGAGGCATTTCGAGAAGATAAACTTGATTCGAAGCTGTATGGAGTGCTCAAAATTCCAAAAGTTAAGCAATTCATTCAAGGAGGTAAAAAAAGCTCCGGAAAAAAAAGAACTGAGGCACAAAATAAGCAATTGATTGCCGAGGCGATAAGAGAACAAATGAGGGAAAATGCCTTGTATTTATTAGGACCAGGCACCACTGTAAAAGCCATATCAGAGAAGTTGGACATTCCTATATCTCTTTTAGGCATTGATGCTGTTTATAATAGAGAATTGTTACAGAAAGATATCAACGAACAACAGATTTTGAAGCTACTAAAAACATACCAAAAAGCTTACATAATAGTATCTCCGATTGGGGGACAAGGTTTTATTTTTGGGAGGGGTAATAAACAATTTACTCCAGAGGTTATTAAGATTGTAGGAAAAAATAATATTATTGTAGTATCTACTCAAGAGAAATTAAAGGAACTCAACTGCCTAAGAGTTGACACAGGGGATATAGAAATTGACAAGATGTTAAGAGGGTATATCAAAGTAGTTATTGGGCTAAAAGAGAAAGAACTCATTGAAGTAAAATAAAAGGAGAATACCACTTTATCAATGAAGAATATCCGATTAGATAAAAATGAGATGCCGTTTTTGCCTCCAAAAACCGTTCAAGTTGCAATTTACAATTCTCTTAAGAGTATAAATCGTTATACCCCAACTGAAAAAGTAGAACTGTTATTAGAGTTATTATCATCCTACAGCACTATCGAAAAAGAACGGATTATTCTTAGTGCTGGCTCCGATATTTTAATTAAAGAATTTATATTTCGCTTCTCTCATGTAGACCAAATAATTATTGCGAACCCTACTTTTATCATAATTCAAAATAGCGCCCTGCAGTCTGATTCAGAACTGCTTAAAGTAAGACTCTCGGAACCTCATTTCACTTTTCCCACTAAATTAATTGAGAACCAAATAACTAAACCTACTTTACTCGTATTAGATAATCCAAACAATCCCTCCGGAAAAAGGATTGTAACAGAAGATCAATTGGGAATACTCCTTAAGAAGGAGATGCTTACTGTTTTAATTGATGAGGCATATTTTGAGTTTTCTGGAAACTCTGTGCTTCCTTTAATTAAGAGATACCCTAATATTGCGATTACAAGAACATTAAGTAAGGCATTTGGTTTAGCAGGAATAGGCTTAGGATATATGTTAGCAGGAGAGACTATAGTAGAAGCATTTGAAGGTCTGGACATTATGCTTCCCTATCCTAGTGTTATGGGTGCTATTTCTGCTCTTCAGAATAAAGATTATATGGAAGAATTTGTTGAATTTGTGCATAAAGAAAAGCAAACGATGATTGAGAGACTCCAAGAATTAGATGCTAATTACTATGAAAGTGAGACGAATTTTTTATTAATAACAACGGGTATTCAAAATATTGCCCAAAGATTGGCAGAAAAATCCATTTATGTTTGTCCTGTTTCAGATTATTTCGGTTCTGATAGTATTAGAGTATCTATTGGGACACATCAAGAAAATACTATATTCCTGGAAGCTCTCCAGAAATTATTATCGCAAAAATAATCCTTTATCTTATCAGTTTTTAAAACTTTTACAGGAAAAGTACATGAGAATAATATCTCCTCGTTTTATAGTTGTTTCCAAATACTAAAAAAGAGTAGTACGAGATAGGTTTGCTCCATAAGAAAAAAAATCCCTAATATAGTTAACAAAAAACCATCACCTAAAATTCAATAACCCTTTAAAAATTTTGAGAAAATAAAGTAAAAATTTTATATATTAATACTTCTTTCGAATTATTATATAAATTTTTTTATAGGAGATTACAATCTTTAAATATGAGATTATTATAATTTTTTTATAAGTTTATCTATCATTATATTTATAAAGAAGGATTTTCTTAATTTGGTTAGAAATTAGAAAAAACTACAATAGTAAAAAATTGAACGCGAATCGACCTTTGTATGTTGCCAAGTGGAGTGGAAGAATAAAACCCTATCTGAGGGTTGAGAGTTTTAGTGTAGAAAATGCCATTGAGGATGTATTGGCACGCATATCTCAAGATGATGAAGGATCTCTCAAAATATATAAAGTCAATTTAATTTCTGGCGATAGAAAATTAGTTAAAAGAATTTTGATTTTAACTGAACTATTTCTTACTGAGAGAGAAGAAAAAGCAATCGTCCATCAGAAATTCTAAACGAGCGTTCAAGAATCTAATATATTTAAGAATTTAATATAATATACAGATTGGTACCTAATTTTGTCCTCTCTTTGCGCTGGCAAGATACTCATATTATCCAGATATCACATGATTTAATTAATCCACATGATCTATTTCTAACTATTCAAAAACCTTGAGAATGAGAGTTAGTATTATGGGAATGTTAGAAATAGAAGATGACCTAAATAGTAGTAAAATTCGCTTATTTAATTGGCTTTGGGATGAAGTGAGATTATTTAAAGATGAGATGAGGGAAATAGTCTGCGAAAAAGGACAAAAACTTCCGCTTAACATTTAATATAAAATTACTAAGATTAAGAGAAGTAAAAAAGAGAAAAAAAATTAGATTAATCTACTCTAGATGTAATAAAATCTGGAATGATGTTTCCGAAGAATTCATGAGTAAATATGGTGAATACTGCCATATCTCCTTTACGAAAACCACCTATCCAATGCTTTTCAGCTCTCATTAACACTTCATTAATTTTTCCCGCTTTCAATTCATTCCCCATACGGTCTATAAAACTGAAAAGCATAGAGCTGAAAGATTCAAAGCTTTTTTCCGAAATATCTGGAGGAATATCACTTGCAATGATTTTGTCTTCTTTCAAATCAAAAATAATAATTCCCCGAATATTCTCATCATCAGCTGCTTTAGAAAAATAATTTAAAATGAAGTCTTTATTGCCTTGTTTTTGAAGACTTTCAATTTCTTGAGAGATTTTTTTGTATTCTTCTTCAAAATCAGAAAAAGAATGCAGCTCCCCCTTTTTAATATCTATATCATTCTTAGAGTATTTTTGTAGAAAGGATCTGCTGAGACGATCCGCGGTGATCTTATATAACCGATTATCCGTATCATCTGAAGGTTCTGCTGCAACAATAGAAAATATGGGGTCTTTTGCGGAATAAAAAAAGGTAAAGGAATCCATCTTGATAGAATCAATTCCGCTATTACTGACCTCTTTTGCAAAGCTTTGAATTGCGCTCAAAAAACATCCGATTAAAGTATTATCTGATTCCACATCGCAATTGTTCGGATCGGTTGAAAAGAGAGGTACTCCATCCTTTGAGATTATGAGAAAATTCTTTATCATTTTACCAACATCCTTATTGATTATTCTTTAACTAACTTCATATCAGTTGAGGTTCCAGTCGGTGTGAATTCCGAATAGTTAATTTCTATTGATTTTGAATCATCATCGGCAATTGCACTAGATGATGCAAGAATTAATGCCATAGGGCAAATACCTTTTGCATCTCCAATGATTTCATGAATGGGATCATGTAATGAACAGTCCGGAATAATGATTTTGTATTTATCGTCACCATCCTTTGCAATACGCCCATTCTTGGTGATTCCCGTCATTTTTAATATCTCCATCCAGGTATTCATTGCCTCCTCAGGATTTTTTGATTCAAAAAGTTGAGAGATCTTAGGATCCTCATCCTTTATTGCTTGCATAGTTTTTACAATTTCGGGAAATACATGCGATTTATAACCTCTCCCACCAATTAATTCAATCATTGCTTTTTCATACCCGAAGAGAGCGGAATGGAGTGTGGAAAGCACCCTCATCATTAAGGGATGAGGAAATTGGGTTTTTAACCATGTCATAAAGACCACAAAGAAGACGATAAATGCAATTAAAATACCTAACACCGTATAAAACCAAACGTCTGCGACCATTGCTATCTTATCTCCTAATTCTTAATTGATTGTTATTAGATATTATAGTTTATTCTAATTGTAAAAATTATGAAAGTATTCTTATTTATATTTAGCTATTTTAGAATAATGCTATCAAAAATTACTATTATGAACCACATTACTAAGAGCATTATGATTAAATTTGAACTTGTTTTTGAAGGTTTTTGAGAAGAAGTGAAATAATTCGCTATTGTTTTTTAATCACTTGAATACTTTTTCAGAATTATAGTTATTAAATTCTACATTTTTTTATGGGTATTTTTATCATTGATTTTAACTAATTGCGAAAGAAGTCCCCTCCATTCATGGAGGGGATGAATTTCGCAGAGCATCTACATGGTTTATGCTGTGGGTGAGATTTTCCGCATTATACA
>SHMU01000104.1 GCA_008080765.1 Promethearchaeota archaeon
CTTAAAATTTATGCGATTATGGTTTTGAAATCTTTTTAAGGAATAAAAGATAATTTATATTTAGTCGGGAAACCCCCGTAATGAGTGAGTGTTTAGGTGACCCGCTGTATCGGGTGGAGAAAGCCTCACGACTCTTGGGAGTATCTGTTCTCACGTTAAAGAAGTGAATTTATTCTGGAAAAATAAAGGCGTTAAAAACTGCAGGAGGCGAACATCGAGTTCCTGAATTAGAGATTCGGAGAATAGTAGGAATTTCAAGTAAAGAACGAAAGACCGTCCTTTATTCGAGAGTATCATCTCACGGGCAAAAAAGCGATCTTGCGCCTTAAGAACAAGTACTCGAACAACATGCGACCAAACAAGGATTTACTCATGTTATAAAGCTCAAGGATATTGGAAGTCGGCTGAACGGAAAAAGGCGGAACTTGATCAAACTTTTTCAGAGGGTCAACAATAACGAAGTGAACGCATTCATCGAGTCGTACAAGGATAGGCTCACCAGATTCTGTTTTAATTACTTAGAATCTTATTTTACGTCGCACGGAACAAGGATCATCGTGTTAAACCGTGAAGATGTCCGAGATCCGCAGAAAGAATTCGTCGATGATCTGATTGCCATCGTGCCTTCCTTTTCGGGCAAGGTGTACGGATATCGAAACCACAAGACAAGACGAATCGTATCTTCTCTCAAGAATGAGGTGAACACATGAAAACCCTAAAAACCGTGAGAGTGCAATCCTTAAATCTCACCAAGAAGAAATACGAGAAATTTACTCCCGCAATTGACTGTTTCAAGGATTCCATGAACTTCTTGATTGACAGGTGCGTGGACAATCCGATTTTTCAAAAAGTGAGCAAAAAAGGAAATGTCTATTACAAGTATTCTTCTTATCCAAATATCAGAAAGAGTTAATTTATTAGAAGTTAGCTATGCACCGTCAAAAAGAATAATTACTATAAGATAAAAACTAAAATCCTAATTATGCTCCTCTAATTAGGTTTAATATATATCAATATATTCATATATATAACGATATACTTCTAGGAAAATATTTTTTGAGGAAAAGTCTTCGAGATAATGGGAAGCATCCCCAATAAGCGAAGAATTAAAGATTTTCAAAAAATATTTTATGTATGGACTCAAATATATTTAAATATTCATTTTTATATCTATCTTAATGGGTGATGTTTTCTCACGGGAACTACAAAAACATTAAACCATAATGAAGAAGAGTCTTCTCAGCTTAATTCTAAGGAGTTTAAAGCTTTCGATGGACATGTGGTTAAATCTCGTGGAGAGCTTATTATAGATAATTATCTCTCTCGACTAAAGATTAAGCATCTCTATGAGGGGACAATCTATGTAGAAGGAAAACCCATTAGATATGACTGGTATCTACCCAATTATGATGTTTATATCGAGTATTGGGGATACTATGGAAAGGAATATCAAGAGCGGAAGCATGAAAAACTCGAGTTGTATGAGCAAGGTAATTTGAAACTGATCTCCGTTGAAAATCACATGCTTCATGATATTTATACCTCTTTGACTGAAGAATTAAGTATATATGTTTCTTTAGATGCACTCACACAGAAAAAAAGATTCTGTCCCTCATGTGGAACCACTTTAGATGACAGGTTCACTTGATATCCTCTAGCGGGTCTTAGTGGACAATAGACCTATAAATTTATTTAACTCCTTTTTTTTATTCAGATATTTTCTTATTTTTGGTAGTCTTGTTCGTTTTTTTAAATGGTATCAAGATTAAAGAGGAATTATAAATTATATTCCTCTAGATATAATAAAAATAGAATAATTTAGTCATTGCAAAATGCAAAATTACCATGCTTTAAAGAACTATTAAGGGGGATTTTGCTCCAGAATATTTGAAATAGAAATTAGAATTTAAGCATAAAAATACGGAAGGACAGGGTTAAATCTCTAAGGATGGTATGAAACTTGATAATTTCTACCAATTTGCATAAATTGTTACCTATAACTATGTGCATTTGCACTATTATTTAAGGGAAATTTCGAGAGCTGGATGAATGAAAAAAAATACGGCGATAGCATGCTCTACATATGGCATTCGCGCTGTTTTTTATAAAATAGAAAGAATTGAAGAGGAATGGAGACATACTTTTGAAAATGAATTATGAGAGCTCGGTTGGATATCTCTTGGAAGTGTTCTCTTCATTCCAAGGGGAAGGAGGTACGGTCCGAGGATCCTGTTTTGGTAAAAAACAGATATTTATACGATTTGCGGGCTGTAATATTGCTCATAAGCAATTTGGAACTTCTGGATGCTTTTTCTGCGACACTCCCGAGGCTCAAAGTTTTGAAGCAAAAAAATATCAGTACGAAAAAACACCTTCTACTCAAATATTTAGTTCGGGATCTAATCCTATAGAAAAAAAGCATCTGCTTCGAATTGTCAATTCCCTTATTAGCACTGATCTGCATTCTATTAGCTTTACGGGAGGAGAACCTCTATGTCAATTATCATTTCTATTGGATGGCGCTACAGCTCTAAAAAAAAACAAAATTATATATCCATTATATTTGGAAACAAACGGATCAATACTTCCCAATGAGAGCCAATTATCTTCCATGAGTAATCTTTTTACCTATTGTTGTTGTGATCTTAAAGATAAAAGTTCTTATGCAGCAGAAAAAACTCAGTGGAAAAAGTTAGTTCAAACAGAACTTACCTTTATAAAAACTATGATTTCAATAAATATTCTCACCTTTGCCAAACTAGTGGTTACTTCCGAGACAAAGGTTCACGATATCGAGTGGTTAGCTCAAAAACTTTCTAAAATAAGATATTCTGATGGATATACGGTAGGTCTGGCAATCCAACCCGTATATCTCACGCAGCAAAAACGGGTGAAAAAATATAGTGTGTCTCATGAACAACTAAACCGTATCTTTTCTGCTGCCGCCCAATTTTTACCGCTAGAAAGTCTAACTCTTTCCATTCAAGCACATAAATTCCTGGATTTATTATAAAACTACCCAATTAAGTATTATCTTAATGATTTAAACTAGACAATTGATTGAATGGTAATAACCTAACATTAACCTATTGGTAAACCATTAGTAATTACTATAAAGCTCCAAACCTTACTATAATTATTCAATGAGTGGTTGAAATACGAGATTTTCTTACTTAAAATAGTTAGCAGTAAATACTAATCTAAGAATACATTTATTATAAGTAACAAAATTAACCTTACAGGGTTCTTATATGAGTTATAAAATTATTGTGAATGAATCAAAAGTTAAATTTAGTGCATGCCATTTTCTTAAGGAGCATCCCAAATGTTCTCGATTACACGGACATAATTATTATGTATCTGTGGAAGTCAGCGGTCCGTTAGATGAGAATTATTTTGTAATCGATTTTATGGAACTGAAAAACCAATTAAAAGCAATTGTTGAGCCCTTAGATCATTACATTTTAGTTCCTACAAAAGCTCCCGATATTTCAATTACCGAGGAAGGCGATTCTGTTGAAATCCTCACTTCTAATAAGCGCTATGTGTTTCCGAGCTCTGATGTCTCATTTCTCCCACTACCCGCCACGACTAGCGAATTATTGGCTAAACATATCTATGTTCAATTAAAAGAAAAATATCCCAATATACAAATATTAGTGAAAGTGGGGGAGTCGAAAAGTACCATGGCAACCTATCAAGAATAATGCCTCTTAGATTACAAAATCTCTCTCGTAGTATATTCTAATGGATCTTCTCTTCCCGCCTCTTTAAAACCTTTTAGTCGAAGTTGACATGCAAAACATTCACCACATGCAGGACGCTGCCCTTTATAACACGTATGAGTGTACTTATATAATTCTATTCCCCCTAATTTTTCCATCATTTTAATGGTCTCCGCTTTTGATTTCCACATCAGAGGCGTATGAATGATAATATCATAGTCCATACCTAAGTGTAATGTCGCTTGGAGTGATTTAATGGTGGCATCTCTGCAATCGGGGTAGCCAGAATAATCTGTCTGACATACCCCCGTAATAAGATGCCTAATCTTGTGTTGATACGCATATGCTGCTGCAATCGTCAAAAAAAGGATGTTTCTTCCCGGAACAAAGGTTGTCGGAAGATCTGTTTCGTCGTCATAAATGATGTCAGTTTCTTGTATCATTGCTGTTTGAAGCAGGGTGGATAAAAAGGAGATGGGAATAATTTTATGCTCTTTAATATAGTTCTCTCCGAGCCATTGAATGCGGTGTTTTTGCTTTGAATTAAGGATATTTATGAGTTTCTTTGCACACTCAATTTCTACTTGATGCCTTTGGTCATAATTAAATGTAAGTACGATTATCTCTTCGAATCGTTTCAATGCCCACAAAAGACATGTAGTGGAATCTTGTCCGCCGCTAAAAACCACTATTGCGGATGGATTGTTTTTCATTTCTATGTTTTTTAAGTTCATTTAAAAATTTGGGGTGTACAAACTATCTTGCAATTGATAATTCATGCAACTACAAAAATCTATGCTTTCTAAGGTATAGGAATTGTTTTTGGTGCGTATATCTCTTCGTAATTTTTGTTACAAAATATGAATAGAAGAAAAAAACTAGTTGATTATTATTAAATCAACTTTTTTATGTCTGCTGAAATTTTATCAAATTTAAAAGATTAATGGAAAGAACAAGTGTCTTCTTCTCGTTCAGCTTTAAATATTGTCTTCCCTCGTTCTGCTTGGAATAACAATAAAAATAACAGAGCATATCGGTAAAATGTGGATTATTCTTTAAGATCCTTCTAATATTTTCATCATTGTTAAAAACATTGATTACTGCCGATAATTGTTTTACTCTGCTATTCATTGTAGTACGATATCTAAATTCTTCAATTTCTCTCACTATTGAATTAATTTTCCTTGACACTTCTTCAATGATATGGCTGAGTGATCCTTTAGCTGATCCTTTTATATACTTGATGAGTTTATTACTCACATCGCTTTTGCGTTTTTGAGTGGTTTTTTCAAGACTAACAGACACGTTGGATAAAGAATCTTGAATCTTATGCGTGGTTGTAAATCGTCGTATGATTAGATATGCATAGATAACATTAAACCATTCTTTTTGTGTAGTTGTTTCTTTCAAAAATACTGTTGCCTTTTCATGAATTATTTTAATGGTCTCTTCTGCAAGCTCTGCTTTTGCGCTCTCCACCATCTCTAAAGCGATATAATAAAGTTGCCACATTATGTTCTCCTCTGTGCCACACGTAGTAAGAAAATCAAGACATTGTTGTACTTCGTTCTTTTCCAAATTCTTCTTTAAATAAAACGATTCCAAGAAATGATGCGGTTCAATGAAAGCCTTCTCATGAATCATAAGTTGTAGCGTTCCCTCATTATTAATCATAGGAAACTCATCAAATTGGGGATAAAAAATTCTTTTATTACCCTCATCAATTAATGCCCCTATTTGGGAACCTTTCTTTGACAAGAGTATCGTACTCGGTTTTAAAATGTAAAATGTTTTGAAATATTTCCACAAGACCGCAAAATCACTATTGAGAATTCTCATATCGCTATTAAGTTCAATTGATTTCAGCTTAATAACCGGTCTTATCGCATTAAAGGGGGTTATCAATCCTAGCTTCTTTAATATTTCCGTTAGTTCTTCAAAACTAGTTTTGGGGGTGCGAACAGGTGTAATTTCCGTGTTTAAAACCCTTCGCAAAAGGGTATATTCAATTTCATATCCATCAAGCTTTTTATCATCTAATAAGGCGATATTTTTCAAAAAAATCTCTTTTTTGAGCATTTTAGGGTAATTTAATACCTTGTTTTGAAGTAATTCGCTCTGAAATATGTGTTGAGAAGTCGAAAATTGTTTTATTTTATCATGAAGTAAATAAAGTTTCTCCTGGGCACTATTAAGTAAATAAATTCTGCATTCCTCATGGTTCACAGAAACGGCAACTGGAATCACCAATATATCTTCTGTTTCACTGATTTTTCCAGTTTCCACGGTTTTTTCAAGTTCTGATTCATCTAATTTCACGGTATCCGCCGTAAGATATGCAAATTGCCTCGAAAATAAATATTGCCAAGTAGAAATTCTATTGAAAAGTATAGTTGCTTGCTCCGTTAGATTGGGGCTCTTTCCGTCCATATGCACTACAATATCCTTAAATTTTGTCAATTGCATTGCCGTGCTATTAAATCCTACTTGCTGGGATAATTTGATTATGGTATCGACTTTCTTTATACCACTTTCTGACATCAAGCTAATAAGTCCTGAGACCGTGATTTCGTTGAAAAAGCCTTCAAATTCCCGTAATAAATCGGAAATCTCGGTTTTACTGGCTTTTATACTTTTTAAAGTTTTTTGATTGATATTCATTTTGGTTACCTCTATTCTCACACGAACGATAAATTTCGTGCATTTTCTAAATTTAAATGAAATTCGGATACAAAATCCTTCTCAGATCGATAGATGCTGGTAGATTCTCGCAATTTAATCCCTTGATACCATAACAACGTTACTGGATTAATGGTAAGATAGCCATCCTTGACGTAGATTGAGCCAAGAAGCGCATTGGGCATCATCGATTCATTTTTATAGATGCTCTGAAGATTTTCGATAATTAATTTATTATGGGGCACGTTTTGCACTCGAAGAAGAGCAACATTGTTCTCTTGATCTATTAAATAGGCTTTATATTCTTGTTGTATAGCATCAAACTCAAATTTGCCCCAGTGTTTCGGTTCTAATATGAAATAATTAGCAAGACTATAGGGAAGGCGGATGGGAGTAGCCTCAAAAGTACAAATCTTATCAATGAGCACTATCCAGTCGTGAATTTTAAATTCTTTAAATTGCTCACCCCTAAAAATATCTTTGGATGGGGAGGGAAATATTTTAAGCTCATTATGGAGCGAGAGATTACCCTTGTCATTAAATTTCACGTTAAGGAAAGTAAAGGCCCCATGCGCCAATTGTGACATTGCAAGATTTATGGTTTTGAGCGGCTGATTGTAGAGTTTCTTAGGATTTCTCCCGAAATACATGGTGGGAAGTACATTCGAAATGGAGAACAGTTTATTGCTTTTTAAGTTAAGATAATATCCCGTACATCCTACAAATTGATCATCTCGAGAAAGCCAGCCCGACATTCCGATACATTGTGCATGGACATCTTCATGCGGGATATAGGACGATCTAAATTTGCCGATAATAATATCTGGGGTGATACCGGGATAGACAATCGTTTCGCCACGAATTAATCTTTTTGCCAATAGATAAAAATTGGTCAATTGATTCATGCGATACTTATATTCTCCCATATCAAAAAGGACCGATTTATCAAGGTATTGCTTTATTAATTCTACTAATTTTTTTAACTCCTTATTAATGTTGGCAAGTTTGGCAATCTGCGTTTTAATAATTAAATCGTTTAACCATTCAAGAGTAGAATGGCTTAATCGTTGCAGACCTTGAAGAGTTAAGGATATAATAGCTTTGTTGATTTCTATTAACGTATTTTCGATTATTATTGGATCTAATTTCAAACTCTCAATCTTTTTGCGTTGCTCTTCTGCCTCCTTTTGCAATCTTTTAATCTCTTCTTTACTAAATGCCGGTTTGGTATCATCTTGTTTTAGATTCTCTAATAGATCTTCTGGATGTTCCATTATATGAATTAGTGCTAGGGCTAAATGAATGCAGCGTTTTCGTTTGGAATATAACGAAATATGGGAACAAGAACATTGGGACCTTCTCAAATCTCCCAAAATATTCAATTCTATTTGATATGTTTGACTTAACTGCTTTAATTTTAATGAAAGCATTGAACCTTTAAATTGATTCACTTCACAATCTATGGGACCGCTTTTTTTCGCCAAATCATAATTCCTCTTTCCGCAGAGATCTTTTAATTTATTTTCATCAATATTTGCCAAGATTCTTAACAAAGATTGTTCTTGCGCGCTTAATTCTTCAAAATTTAGAATTGCCATTTATTTACCTCCCGCAGTTTATTACTTTAAATACAAATTCTGCCAATTCCTTGGGTGTTTTCACCCCAATCTCCATCCCAGCCTCTTCGCTTAATCTGGTCGCCACTTCCTTATCATAAGATGGAGTACACTTATAATCCAGTGCCGCTAATCCTATTTGCGTGACTCCCGTCTCTTTTAACTGATTGGCTATATTAATCATCTTCTGTGGACTTCCTCCTTCATAGAAATCAGTGATTAGCACAAATACCGTTTTCAAGGGATTGGTAATTAAGCTCTGACAATATTTCATCGCTCTTGCAATATTAGTACCCCCACCCAACTGCACGGAAAATAATACCTCTACAATATTCGACATGTGCTCCGATAAATCGACCACTTGAGTGTCAAATAAGATTAAGTTTGTTTTTAAACTTTTAATGGAGGCAAATATTCCTCCCATTATCGCAGAATGGATGATGGAGTCCGTCATCGAGCCCGATTGATCAATACAGATGATCACATGCCAGTCTTTCTGCTTAAAAATGCGTGAGCAAAAATAGACCGAATCAATCATCAATCTCTTTTTATGCGGGTCGTAATTTTTAAGATTTCTGCGTACCGTCTTATTAATATCAAAATTCTTGGCTACTCGCAATGGAGAGCTTTGAAACCTGTTCTTGACTCCGGTAATAGCCGAATTCACCTCGTTTAAGATCTTTTTCTCTAATTGATCGACGACCGTTTTAATAATTCTTTTGGCTTTCTCCAGCAAGGAGGGTTTCATCTGTCGTTTAAAAGTTAGAAGAACTTTTACTAAATCCAAATCGGGCTCAATTTTATCTAAGAGATCTTCATCAGTAAGAATCTCATGAAGCCCGTACTTCTTTATGGCATCATCTTCTAAAGTTTTCGTCGCCGCTTCCGGAAATAACTCTTTGATATTAGAGAGCCATTTGGGTACCGTTAATGCCGCATGTCCTGTAGATGATCCATATTTCGAACTTGAAAATCTCATGGCATCCCATTGTTCTACAATATTATATTCCTCTTCAAACTTATATTCACGGTCATATAAGAAGGAGAGAGACTTCTCTAAATCATCAAACCGCTCCATTCCTATGTTTTTTCCAAGCAGAGTCAAATCCTTTAAATCCATCTTTTCTAAAAGCTCATCATTACTAAACTTTCCCAAGATCAATCGCCAACGCAACAAATACTCTGTATAGGTGCTATTTTGTGTCCATTCCGGATATGACGATCGCTCCTCTTGTTTGACTACCTTTTGTTCCATCTTATTATAACCCCCACTCCTCTTGTAATTGGTTATTAATTTGCTCATCAATTTCTTTTAAACTGGAGAGTGCTTCAGGACTGATTAATCCTAAATCTAACTCGGGCTTTATCCCGATAAGTTTTGCCAATTTTGAACTGATATAATCGATTTCTCTCGGAATTAACGAAGTAAAGGCCTTCCGCAATCCCGGTAAAATGGTAAGAAATAATTCGTACTTAATCTGCATTAAATTTGTATGAATAACTTCTAATAATTTATCGCTGGTTATTAACACCGTTTTATTTAATAAAAATAATCCGATTAAAAATTCCGACGCACCTTGAATATTTTCATTAGAATGAATTCGCCCCTTAAACCGATTGACGATTTCTTCCTCAGAAATTTTATTGTGCGAGAATAATAATCCAATAAAGGCGCCTTCTACCCGCGGCACGATTTTTTGCGAAGAATCTAAGAGAAGACCGATCGACTCGGTAAGAATCTCCGCACTAATAAATTCTAAATCATAATCCAGGGAGATTTGATTTAAAATCCTTAAGGAGAGCACCGCCTCTTCGATTTCATCTTCGGGTAGTTGGATTAATTCCTTTAATTTAGACGTAGCTCCGGTAAACGTGACATAGACAAAATTTTCCACTAATTTGTTATATTTTGTGATTAAACTTGTCCTATATTTCAGCAGTAGAATACCCGCTGAAAGTGCTCTTATAATACTTGTGAAACTCTGTCCATAATTGACACGCTTGTTTAATTGATCTATTAAATCCTCAAACAAATCCAAAAACCCCATTTGAAGTGCCTTGACGAGATAATTGAGAAGTTCTTCAAGTGAATTATACTTCTCTCCTATTTGTTCTTCTAGCTTATTTCTGGCAACATTGAGGATAGAAATCCCGTAAGGTAATAATTTAGGAAAGGCATCATCGATGTAAGGGCTCCAGCGTACCCTCCATTGCTCCGTTAATAACTCTAAGTTTTTCTTTGCGATATAATCGGGACCCTTTTCTAGTTTTCCATAAGAAATATTGAGATAATGTAATTGATGAAGAAACTGAGATTTCATTCGATGGGTTTCCCTTTTATAGATCTCACAGCGCACATTTTTAGTTTTATCTTCCTTTGGGAGGCGCAATTTCTTTAATTGTTGATAAAAGTCTTTTTGCAGCGGATTTCCTTCAGAATTAAATGCACTTCCCACTTTGCTTCCTATCAAAATCCTTTGCGCTTCTCGTATTACATCGAAGCCAAAAATCTCAATATCTCCCTTTATATACGAAGCGGTGATAGCATCCCGAAGATCTTCAAGCGATATTTGATGGCGGGAACGTAATGAGGCCAAATTTTTTGCCATATGGTAAGCATTCATGATGTCTGCGGTAGATACAAAACTATTAGACCCTTTCAATTCTTCTTTGATATTAATCAAAACATTAAGGGCAATCTCATTATAAATTTGCCCATTATTCTGATGGATTTTGTCCCATACCAAACTCTGGTAATAGGGCGATTCAATTCCTGCAGTATATCCTGATAAATCGGATATCCTCTTGTAACTGTAGGGTGCTAATGCGGAAGACTTTTCTTTGGGAATCTTTCCCTTTTTCCCTTTAAGCTTAATGAATGGTAAACTGACGGTGTGCATTGCGCCCGTGATCACTAATATTTTTTTATCGGGATTTTGAGTTCGATAATAATCAATATTTCTGGCCATATATTTTTCTCTTTCGACGATGGTTTTCCAAGTGGGATATTCCTCGTTTTGTTCAGAAAACCATCGCAATGTATAGGCAAAAGTAAGCACTCTTTGTAAATATTCCTCTAAGCTGTTATGAAACGCATTGATTTCAAAATTATGGTTCCAAAATTCATTAAAACTTCTCATACCGCTTTTTTTTGTAATCCGTTCCATAAATAAAGATTCACTAAGATATCGTTCTGACCATTGCGAATATTTCTGAAAGAAGCTCTTATCATTGGCAATTTCCTTTTCAAATTTCAACCGATCTTGAAGGGGAAGATCTATAAAATGAACTTCATTCCCCCTCTCAGCCGCTAATTTCAATGCAACATATTCCGGAGAATATTCGGTAAAGGGGTACCATGAACTAATTCGTAAGGGAATTTCTTCTTTTGGGGTCAGCACTCCATTATACCCCAGAGAATTCCTTTTATCTGAAAAATAGGTGTGAATTGCAATCGGAGGTTGCGATTTTTGGTTAATAATATCTTCAATGAGATATTCTGCATCGGCAGGTCCTTCAATTAAAACAAGATCGGGGTTGAATTTGGCAAAAATCTTGGTTAAAAAATATGAAGCAACAGGCGAATGGTGGCGAACACCAAAATAATAAACTGAAGAATCGGAGGGATTTATTATGGATGCTATTTTATTCAATTCTTCCTCGGCAATTGGTAATTTTTTGCTTTTTCTGGCTTTAGGCATTTGATTCTTCCCCTCATATGGTTATTGGTATTTAAATATAGTCGCGCGCATCATAATAGTTAGCCCATAATTTTCCCTTATCTTCCGCCTTTTTCTTTATTATAACATTGAAATAAGAGCGTAATTTATCTAAGTCCTCATAGTTATCTTTTACCACAGACCCTACTAAATTAATTACCGCAGAATTAGCATTCATATCTTCATTTTTAATATAATGAGAATACATAGCACTATTAACGCTTACTTCTACTGCCTCTGCGGTGGACATTACCACAGAAGGTTTTGCAACTTGGATTCCTTCCGCCGATATTCCATTTCTCATTTCATTAAAAGTGGTGACAATTAACTCAATCACATCCAGATCTGGTTGTCGTTTAATTCCCGCTTTTTCGAGGAAAATTTCCGTCTCTTTGGATACCAGCTCGATTTCTTCCTTGATGTTTTTAATGGGATGAACCGTCTCAAAATTGAATCTCCGCTTTAAGGCACTACTCATTTCGTTTACGCCCCGATCTCGCGTATTTGCGGTTCCAATTACACCGAATCCTTTTTGGGCAAACACAATATCGTTGGGTGGAGGAAGTTCAGGAATGGCCAATACTTTATCGGAGAGGATGGAAATAATGGTATCTTGAATTTCGTGACTACAGCGTGTAATCTCTTCAAATCGAACGATCTCCCCCCGTTTCATGCAATTATAAAAAGGAGCAGGTACTAGTGCCTCCAAACTCGGTCCATTGGCGATTAAACTGGCATAGTTCCAAGAATATTTGATCTGATCTTCTGTGGTGCCCGCTGTCCCTTGAATAACATTCAGCGAATTATTACATATTGCCGCTGTCAAATTTTCTGATAACCAACTTTTAGCGGTGCCCGGCTCTCCAATCAATAACAAGGGTCTATCGCTCAATAAGGATGCAATTGCTCTCTGGATCATTATATCATTCCCATAAAATTTGCGCGTAATGAATACTTCTACTGTTTTATTTCCTTTCTTCATTTTTATGGGTTCTTCACGCCCAACGATAAAATCATTAACTCGTGAAGGGCTCAAATACCAACTTTCCGGTTTATCGCCCTCATCAATGGATTTTAACGCCTCTAACTGATCTGAAAATCGAATTTCAGCGGGCATTCTCATAATTTCTTTCTTAACTGGGTTTTTTTGCTTCTCTTCTGACATGTTTTTAGTATACACCTCTATTAAGTGATAAAATAGATGTTCTTTTCATTTGCATTTTGGATTAATAATGAATAAAATTATTTTCGAAGACATTTAAATGCATACCCTTTTTTGAATTAGTATTACTTTTGTCTTGCGGCATCAATATGTTTAATAATCTCTTCCGTAATATTATTCGGAGCTTTTCCATCACATTGGACAGTAATATGAGCATATTTTATATATAATGGCAGTCTTTCCTCAAATATTGATTGTAATGTATGCGTCTTCAATCCTACGATACCCCTTGCTTGTTTATTCCTCAATCTCGATTGCAAAATATCCAAGGAGAGATTTAAGAATACAATAAGTGATATTTTTTGAAATATATGCATTACCTTTTTTGAATAAATAATGCTTCCTCCCGGAGCTATAACGTGCTGACTACAGGGGAGTAATTCCAATAGGCGCTTTTCCTCGATCTGACAAAATATTTCGATTCCTTCTGTATCTAAAATCTCTTGAAGGGATTTTTGTTCTCTTTCTTCAATATACTCGTCCGTGTCAATAAATTTATACTTCAATCTTTCTGCCAAGAGTCTTCCTATAGTGCTCTTTCCGGAGGCAGGCATTCCGATTAATACTATAGTAGTTAACCTTTTCATCCTTTGATTGCCTCTTTTTTTCTATTCGAATCTTCTATTTTAATTGAAAATAAAATACGTAATTTCAAAGAACTTGTGTTCATTTCTAAGAATTTTCGCATTTCTTTTCAATTTTTCTGAAATATTGAACAATAAGTATTATTGCTACACATACACACCAAATAGATCGTATATACAACATAACCAATAGCATGAGCTCCCCAAAAACTACCCCGAAACACCATAGTAGCGGTCCTTCAAAAAGAAACATATACCCTATTACCAAACTTACAGAATTTTGAAATTTAGAGTATATCAAAACAAATACTATTCCTAACCAGAAAATATCATTCGGATAAAATCCGCCTGTTATCAAAGGTTGATTGTAAATAAGTATGAACAAGATTGAAATTATGGGAATTATATTTTTTTTTGATATGGTACTTTTCTTAGGGGATATTTACTTTTTATTTCTTATTTCTTATTTCTTATTTCTTATTTCTTATTTCTTATTTCTTATTTCTTATTTCTTATTTCTTATTT
>SHMU01000105.1 GCA_008080765.1 Promethearchaeota archaeon
ATATCAGAGATCGGGCAGTTGTCCCTCGGTATATCCGAAGGACACGGGCTATGTGTCAATTAGCCCCTTAGATGTGGACGATGATGAACCAGAAGCTTTTAGGAGAATTGATGGGGATTTGAACCACAAGCCCCGCCTTTCAAGGCGGGGTAATTGACAACATTTTATAGATAATAAAAAAAGTAACATGGAAACACCTAAAATAATACCCATTGAAACTAAGGGTGTAATGCCACTTGAGGGCTCAAAGTAATGTCCGGGACTACTACTATTATAGAAGATGGTAGAACTTTTTCTCACCCCCATCATTAGAAAGAAATAGCTGGCTTCTTTGGATAACATTACATAGGATTCCGTGAAAAATAAGAAGCTATTACCGAAATGATAGCTTAAATCGATATATGCGATGAAAGAGTCATATATAAGCTCTCCTATGTTTCCTGAGGCATATATTATCAGTGGTTTGATAATTGTAAGGAGTACAAAGAGAAACACGCTCAATTCCACCACC
The DNA here is from genome assembly GCA_008080765.1 of Promethearchaeota archaeon. Taxonomy (GTDB): domain Archaea; phylum Asgardarchaeota; class Lokiarchaeia; order Sigyniarchaeales; family SOKP01; genus TEKIR-8. Next base: position 512 of record SHMU01000105.1, read on the forward strand.
GCATTTCTGATCTTAGAAGGCTCTCTTAATAAATATATAAGGAGATACATGAAAGCTTCAAAAAAGATTACAATTAAGAATGAATAGTTTATAAATATTAAGAAAAAGGGAAGAATCGTTTTAATGCTCCAAGCAGGAAATAACACATGAAGATTTAAGGAAACTAAGCAAAATATGGTTAAAGAGCTAATACTTAGAAGCATAGAATAGGTGAATACTGCGAGTATTTGAATAAGTAAGGCTTTTTTGGGGCCTCCTCTTGTATGATTCGATTTTAATGGAAATGAATCATCAAATCTGCTCGAAATGTAGGATGACAGATTGATAGAAAGAATGTATGGAATAATAACAGAAAATCCGAAAAACATTAGAATCCCGAGATTGCCATAATTAAAAAGAGATGTGTTCTCAATGCAAGGAGCACCCCTATTTTCTGTGAAGGATGATATTAGGAGGGAAAGTAGAGGTAATAGTAATATCGACAAGATATATACTACAAAGTCTTTAAGAGTTAGCAAATCTTTGAATAATATTTGTGAAAAAAGATCAAATGAACTAATAGGATGCTTCATCAACATTTGTTCTACTTTAGCGTTTTTCTTTTTATTTTCTCTTTTATTCTTGGTATTGTTCAGGGATTTTTTAGGGGGTTGGCCATATTCCCGTGAACGGAAGGGCACGCGGGAGCAGGTAATCTCGGGTCTTACTCACGAGTGCGGGAGCCAAGTGGGGCCTCTTCGTGAAGGGTATCAATCCGCTGAATGTGGATGCTCTGAAAGCTTCCATTCAGTTAACCGTCCGCTTACAGAGTTCAGAACTTGAGGAGCATCCTGAGGTGTGTTCTGGAGCCTTTCCGATAATGAAGAGAGCGCTGCCCCTCTTGGGAGACTCTCTTTGGGACTAATCAACCAATTAGCCTTGTGGCTCATTCCACAAGCTCTTCTTTTTAGGGAAGAGCAGGAAGGAAGGGTAATTGACTGTGTTTCTTAGTTTTTTCTCTTTTCTATTAGCTATAGTATCTTATACTACATTAAAATCAATACATATCTTTAGAAAAGATCAGTACTTTTTATTCTGCTAATTCATCTGAATTCATGTTTTTAAAGCGAATGGATTTTTTCAATTAAGGATAAATCAGTAGTTAATCAGTTCCATATCTTTCAAATCTTTTTAATGTAGTTTTATATAGTAATAAGCGAGTGTTTAGATGACTCGTTGTATCGGTTGGGGAAAGTTCTATGAGTTCAAGGATCTCATCGTTAGAGATGTAAGTCAAATTGGTGAAGTATATGAATGTATATGATATGTATCGGTTTGCCAGAACGGAATGAATTTTACTGAGAATGAATAAGAACAAATAGACCCTTCTATACACCTGTAATAGGAGCGCATCAGAAGGAAAAGACGTAGTTATTATAACGTGTTATCTTATCATATGGTAAAGATATAAAGGATTTTTACATATGGGGTTAAGATTTCAAGCGGGCCATGTGGGATTCGAACCCACGACCTTCAGGTTAAGAGCCTGCTGCGCTACCTGCCTGCGCTAATGGCCCATAGTTATCCTTTAAAAGTAACCATCTTATAAGAATTTATTGGATAGCGGTATCTTCCAACGTTAGCTAAGTTCTGCTCTGTTATAAAAGCGCAGGTGGAGGGATTTGAACCCCCGAGCGCTCACGCGCACTGGCTTACTCTGTATCGTCTACACTCAAGGCCAGCGTCTTACCACTAGGCTACACCTGCATGATCTATTCACTAGGAGAGGAGCAGTATCTATATTTTCTTGCATGGTAGAGAATGTTTGTATCCATTTTATTTTTATGGATTTCGATTTTCATTTTCTTTTACAAATAGAGTTGATATTACAATATGCACTCAGATTTGTCTAAAAAACATTAAATTCATATTCATTGCTACCTTATTAAATTCAAGCAATTTAAGTATCTTCTATTTGGTGATATAAAAATGTCCGCAGAGAACTTCCGGTATCTCATCCCAGAAAAAATATTTAACGAGCTTACCGACAAAGCTAAGGAAGCATATCCATATATTGAACATTATTGGATTTTTGCCGATAGAAAAGAGAACTTTGGGATTGTAAATAGTTTCATCGTAAACGATGACCTTTCTCGGAATCGCAAACATGTAAAACCCCGTTCATGGATGCGCTACAAAAAATCGAAAATCTATAATATGCGCAAATTTAAAGAAGAGCTTGGGGTTGATATCGTATGGCAGGCTCATACTCATCCTTCGGGGCAAGATAAATTACACACGATTGATAAGCGAATCTTAAAATATTTATCGAATGGAGTGATGATCATTATCGTGCCTCCAGCGGAGGAAAAGGATCAAAAAGCTCACATGGTCGGATGGTATTATGATAAACGCTACACCAAGAAGCCCATTATCGAGAAGATGGTGTTCGAAATAATCCAATAAGATATCCCTTTTTTCATCGAATTAATCCTTCAAGCTCAATGTTCCTTTCAATCTTTTCTTTTAATCCTACTTAACAAACCAACAAGTTCCTATCACCTAGTAAACCTAGAAGGAGTGCTACCATAAACTATTAAAATTTTAAAATTTTAAAATATATAGCCTTATCACATTGGAATATTTTTTACGATTTTCCGCTCAAGTCGCTTAGCCTGGTAGAACGGGTATTTACTCCCGTGTCAACAGCGCTGGTCTGCTAAACCAGTACGTGGATGCGTGCGTGGGTTCGAAAGGTCGGAAATAGGTCGTTTTCACCCCGAAATCCCACCTTGAGCGCCTTAATATCGTATTCAAGTGAATAAGAGCCCGTAGTCTAGCTGGTCATGACGTCGCGTTTATTGCGGAGCATTTTCGCTTTCAATAGCGACTACACCGCGAAGATCGGGAGTTCGAATCTCTCCGGGCTCACCATTCATTTCTCTTTTTTAATTTCCTTCAAAATAATATTTAGAACAATCTTTCTAACGTATAAACGTCTTTATTCTTTTGGGATTGAGTACGCTAAATTTACATCCTTCTAGTATGTTCCCAATTTCGCTGATAATACCTCGTGCGTTAGTACCCTTTTTGAAAAGGACAAGATGCTCTAAAAAGCCATAGCGTGTTATTGAGATAATATCTTGAAGGTGTCCTTTTTGAATTAGTGCATTTTTAAACTGTTTTTTAGTTTCACCGCACAAAAATAATCCTTCAATATGTTCTTTTATAATCTTATCAAAAAGCGTTAATGATTTTTGAGCAATTTTTCCTTTGATCTCATAATGTGCGGTATTAATTTCTTTTATCTTAATAAATAAAGGAAAATGGTCTATAAAATCGTATGCATTTATTATTTGTTTCAGAGAGACCTTTTGACCGTTTGCTAATTGTTCTCTTAATGTATAGAGAGGGAGGAATATATCTGTTGGAGGGTTCATAATTCCGCAGTCCGCAAAGAGTCCAAATCCCACCTCGCCCGTATTCACGAGAGTACCCTTTAAGACATCACCTTTCTCTATCTCCCCGAACTCTCGTACGGTTCCAAGTTCCGTTTGAATTAGATTTTTGACAAATAATTCTTCGGGGCCTTTAATTAATAATTCTATTCTTTTATCGCTTTCTCTAATTTTTCGAATTTCAATGGAAGTATGAGCAAATCCTCGAATTAATTGCGAGATATATTTTGTATATCGTGCGAGTAAACTAGCCTTTCGTTCCGCAGATGGATTATTATATATTTTATCAGTAAGTATGACTCTTGTAGTCATATGATTCAAAAAGTATCAAAAGTTTTGAAGATATGGATTTTAAGCGAAATGATGATAAGCATTATTGGAGTTTACTGAAGATTTAAATTTATAAAGCTTTATTTTCTTTATAAAAAAGGAGATTTTACAATTTTTAACAATGCTCAGATTGAAAAACTCCTTATATAAGAATCATGAATCGAGCACAATTTAACAGAATTATCGACGATTTAAACCAGTATAAGGGACTTCAAATAGTTCTGCTCTTAGATTCCGAGGGTATGGTAATCTTTTCTTCTTTAGACTCTACGTTGGACGAAGATGAGATTAAAACATTATTAGATGCGTGGAAAGATCGGGCACCGTCGCTAAATTTCATGAATGAAAGATACGCCATTTTAAAAAATGAAGAGATTCAGCTCGCAGCAAAAAATATTGCAGAGCAAAAAGGAATTGCGGGGTCTATCACCAATGAGGGAGACTATCTTCTGATCCAAATCTCCAAGGATACGTCACTCACGCTCTTAGAATGGTCAATTATCGTAAATAAGCTTGCCTGGCAAAATTATTCTTAACTACAATTTTTTTCTTTTTCTCTTATGTTAAGTGGAGAGAGCAGCAATTACGTTTTTATGAAAGAATATATTAATTAAGATATGAAAATCGAGAGATTTGATGTTTTTTATATTATTGGATTACTCTTTTCTTCGATAGTGATGATACTCTTAATTTTATTTTTCTTTTACGGATCAACTCTAATAAATTTTACCTATGTTATTTTCTACTGGACCATCAAATTTCTGAGTGGATTCGGTCTTATCCTAACAGTGACGAATGTATTTCTTTTGCTATTGAAATTTACCAGGAAAAGAATTTCCAAAAGAACGCTAAATGTTTTTATTTTTGTACAAGTAATTTCATGCGTCGTTTTGATTGGGTATAGCATCTATAGCATAATTTCAAACATGAATGAGATTCAAAGCGCACCCTCAACCAGATTTCTGGAATGGATTGATATTCTCCTCTTTTCTTTTGGATTAGTCTCGATTTCACTTTCATTATATCTTATTCCCTTATTTAGAGAAGAATTTCAGGACAGTTTTGATGATGGGGTTTTCTCACGCTTTAGAGGAGGACTCAAAAAAGTTGGAAGAGGTGTCAAAAAGAAGTATTATACCTTTAGAAGGGATCATGTAAATATTCAAATAAAAGATCATACCACCATAAAAGAGATTTTAGAAATATGGAGAAGTAAATTTGCTACTTATTTATTAATTCCGTTGGGGATCGGGTCGTTTATTTTCACCCCTATAACCTTTGTATGTCTTGTATTTTGGTTCCGATTTTTTATCTTAGATGAAGAACCTACCTCCTATGAGCGAGTCTGTTTGATTTTGAGTATATTTTTTATCATTACCGTTTCTATTTTATCGTATATCTTTGAATGGATTCTCTTTACCTCAATTTCTGAGTACCTATGGTCAATCTATTTATTTTATTCCCTTGGAATTGTATTAGGCTCGGGAGTTTTTATTTATCATTTCACCAAATTAAAAGGAGTGACCTTGGCAGATATTGCAGATTACATAAAGGATATTCTGTAGCGGTTGCCTCGCTTTTTTTTAGAAGAAATAAAGATAAAAAATAAGAAAAAATTATAGTTTGGTCAGAAATGCCTCCATTGTGGTAATATATTCTTCTTTAGCCTCAAAATTTACCATATGACCAATGTTTGGAGAAAATACGACCAATTCAGAATGGGGTATTTTTTCATGCTTTTTTTTTGATTCTTCGGGAAGAATGAAGATATCTTTATCTCCTGTCAAAATTAGAGTAGGTACAGAGATAACTGAGAGGTTTTCGTCTACATTAAATTCTTCGACCATAGAAACCATAGTTCTCCTGCCAACGAACTCTTTATTCTCAAGCGTTTTATTTACGAAATCCTCTATGAGTGCGGGTTCTTGCTTTCTATATTTTCGATTGAAACAGAGATTAACAAATATATTTTCAATCGAATTCTGATCAATTATTTTTAATTTATTGGCTTTTATATCTTCTATGTATTTTACCAAACTGGGATTCTGTAGTTTTGGCGCGGTGGCCATTAAGATTAAGCCCTCCAATCTTTTTGCATATTCCGGTGTCGTGGCATATATCAAGGCGATCATCCCTCCCATACTATGTCCATGCAGAATAATCTTTTCTTGTCCCATTATTTTTGAAAGAGTTTCTTCCACATACTTTGTTAACTCATTCAATTTATGTGATTCTGAATCTGGTTTATCACTTTTTCCATGACCTAAATGATCGATTATTAATACTCTATACTTATTTGAAAAATAATCAACAAAATCCTCGTAAAGCCATGAACTTCCTAAGAAACCATGTATATATACGAGGTTTTTTCCCTTTCCTTCATCCACATAATGAATTTTATAACCATTATCAAGTTCTACATACGGTATGTTTATCTCCTCCTCTTTGAAAAGATATACTTATATTGAAAGGCTTAAAAAAACAGAATTATAGCCGTTTCTGTTCAGAACTGCTTTCTTCTGTTTTCTTTTGCGTTCCTTTTCTTTTTCTTTTTCATATGATATAAAGGGTAAATCAGTAGTTCATCAGTCTTATATCCTTTAACTACTTTTGATGTAGTTTTATATAGTAATGAGTGAGTGTTTATGTGTCCAGCTGTACCGGGTGGGGAAAGCCTCACGACTCTTGGGAGTATCTGTTCTCACGTTAAAGAAGTGGATTTATTCTGGAAAAATAAAGGCGTTAAAAACTGCAGGAGGCGAACATCGAGTTCCTGAATTAGAGATTCGGAGAATAGTAGGCATTTCAAGTAAAGAACGAAAGACCGTCCTTTATTCGAGAGTATCCTCTCACGGGCAAAAAAGCCATCTTGCGACTCAAGAACAAGTACTCGAACAATATGCGACCAAACAAGGATTTGTTCCTGTTATAAAGCTCAAGGATATTGGAAGTGGGCTGAACGGAAAAAGGCGGAACTAGATCAAGCTGTTTCAGATGGTCAACAATAACGAAGTGAGCGCGGTCATCGTGACGTACAAGGATAGGCTCACCAGATTCGGTTTTAATTACTTAGAATCTTATTTTACATCGCACGGAACGAGGATCATCGTGCTAAACCGTGAAGAAGTTCAAGATCCGCAGAAAGAACTCGTCGATGATCTGATTGCCATCGTGACCTCGTTTTCGGGCAAGGTGTACGGATATCGAAGCCACAAGGCAAGATGGATCGTATCTCATCTCAAAAAGGAGGTAAACGCATGAAAACCCTAAAAACCGCGAGAGTGCAATCCTTAAAGCTCACCAAGAAGAAATACGATAAAATTGCTCACGCAATTGACTGTTTCAAGGGGTCCATGAACTTCTTGATTGACAGGTGCGTGGAAAATCCCATTTTTCGAAAAGTGAGCAAGAAAGGAAATGTCTATTACAAGTATTCTTCTTATCCAACTATCAGAAAGAGTTTCTATCATGAATGGAAATCTCTTTTTCCCGACCTCCACACGCATTATTGCTATTCTTCTGCTCTAATCACGAAGAATGTCTTGAAATCATGGAATTCGTGGTGTTTTAAAAAGAAAAAACGACTTCCCACTCCAATTTATAAAAAAAATTCAATGAAGCTTGAAGAATGCCTGTGTTATCTTGATGAAAATTACATCGTATTGGTTGTAGAGCCGAGAAGCACGTATTACATCCCGTTCACGCCCAATGAATTCTACGATCAGCTCAAGACCGAACAACACGGGGAAATCACGTTAAAACTCAATGATGATAGGACGGTTGATATTTTCATTCCGTTCATCACGGAAGTAGAGTTGAAAGAACCAACCTCACTTACCAGCATTGATGTGAATGAACGAAGCATAGATCTCATTACCATCTCGGCAACTAACGTGAAAATCACAAGAGTTGATTCTACCAATATTTCAACCACACATTATTCATATTCGTTAAAACGGAAGACAATAGCGAAGAACATTGACAACGGAAAGAAATATCAGCCGAACGTGAGAAAAAAGCTATTGAATAAATACGGAAGGATTGAGCGAAACAAGAATAAGAATGACATTCATGCCATTGCGAATGTTATATGTGATATAGTCAATGAGGAAAACTCAATCGTGGTCATGGAAGATTTAACCGATATTCGTGATTCCTCAGCTCGACAGAAGAATGGAACGCAATGGCAGAAAAAAAGTCAAAACACATGCGGAGGAGGTTGAATCGCTGGAATTTCAAGCAGTTTCAAACCTATCTCCATTATAAAGCAACATCAACGGGGCATCTCGTTGAATATGAAGACCCGAGAGATACTTCTCGAACGTGTATAAAATGCGGAAAAAAGATGACCTGCACAACGCAAATCTTTACATGCAAACATTGTGGATACGCCATTGACCGTCAAGTACAAGCTCCGATTAATATTGCGGAAAAATATCTCGAGAAGAAGGTAAACCAATGGGAAGAACATAAGGATGTAGCGAGTTCCGTTCCCGCTGAAAGACAATTGATGAAAACGGTGTTGGGAGAACTCCGTGAGTTCAGAGATCTCATCGTTAGAGATGTAAGTCAAATTGATGAAGTATATGATTTTATATCATTTACATCGGTTTTACAGAACGGATATTAGTGTTTATCATTTAAATAGGTTTTCTAAGTTCTTGAGGACTCTTTTTTGCGCTGTTCTATCCATCTAAGAGAGGTTTTAGAAAAGGATAAAATCCTCGTACTTCATTATTTGAGGTGAGGTTCGGAAATCAGTTAATTTGTGCTGATATCTAAAAAAATTAATTTGCAGAAAACCATCATTCCTTCTTCCTGGTCAAAGATTTTTAATAATTTTTGAAAAAGCAAGAGTTTCTCTCAGACCTCAAGAAGAGACATCCATTCTTAAATAAGTTGAATTTTTTCCTATGTAGAATAGAGTTTTTGATTCTCATACTTTTTCTAAAATGAATGATTGATGGGGACTTGCTGATATTGAAAGAAATCTGAGTTCATTTCTCATTTTATAAATTAATTATGATAGATTTAATATAAATATCGCATTAGATACTATTAATATTATTAAAAATGAAAACAATCAGAAAAAATATCAATTACAGGTGAGATAAAACATTTTCAGTCAAAGAGGACAAGGCTATGATATGGCCATTACACAATTCTCCCCGGAGGGACGGTTGTTTCAAGTCGAATACGCTATTGAGGCTGTGAGGCGCGGTACTACTGCCATATGTGCCCGAAACGATAATTCCGTGGTATTTGCAGTTGAAAAGAAAAAGTCACAACTTCAAGAGACGTTAGGTTCTGAGAAGATTTTTAAAATCGATAATCACATTGGCGTTGCCATCGCGGGACTCACTGCTGATGCCCGAGTGCTTATTGATAAAGGCAGACTTCAAGCACAGATTCACCTCTTAAATTATGATGAAGAAATAACGGTGAAGGAACTCACCTTAGAAATTTGCGAAATTCTTCAAGCATATACGCAAAATGCGGGAGTACGACCGTTTGGAGTTTCCTTTTTAATTGCGGGGATTAACCCCGGTGATAGCACGGGATTATTTCTGACAGACCCTTCTGGAGCACTGTGGGGTTATAAAGCATTCGCAATTGGCTCGGGTGCTAATGAAGCAAGAACTTTCTTAGAAGAAAATTATGACGAAAATATTTCCGATGACGATTTAAAGCTATTGCCTTTAAAAGCTCTCAAAGAGGTAATGGGAGAAGAAGATCTCACAGAACACACATGCGATGTTGCCTTTATAATGAAAGAGGATAAGAAGTTTAAATTGCTTACATTAGAAGAACGAAAAGAGTTATTATCTAAATTATAGATTTTATTCTATCATTTTTTTACATTTTTATGTCTACATATATTGCGTTAAGTTGAGTTGGATTTTTAAAGAAGTTATTATTTATCATATCAACTAATATAATATGAAATGGAATTAAAGAGAAGAGAAAGTAGGGATTAACTTTGATTGATCGAGCACGTATTGATTTAGGAAAGCATATTGTTGGTACTCTGGAGAAGGGAGGCAGAACTTTCGAGATGTTATTAGATCCCGAGCAGGCGTGGAAAGCTAAAAAATATATTCGAGAGGAAATCAACAGGAGACTAAAAGAAGGGAAGGAACAATCCCGTTTGACCCCTCAAGAGGTAATGGAGGACTCTAATATTCCTTTAGAACTTATTTTTGAGAGCTTCATTGTCTTCGAAGATTTACGACGTGGCAAGAAGGCAACTGATGGAGATATGGTAGCCATTTTTAATACCACGGACGGGAGAGAAATTGCTGCACATATTTTAATAGAGGGGGATATTCAATGGACGAAAGCTCAGCGAGAAGAGGAGAGAGAGAAGAAACTCAAACAAATTATTAACATTATCTCAAAAAATGCGATTAATCCCCAAAATAACAAACCACATCCTCCTGAAAGGATCGAAAAAGCTATTGAACAAGCTAAAATAAAAATCGATTTAATGAAAAGTGCAGAAGAGCAAGTTGATGATATCGTTAAACAAATTCGTACACTCCTTCCGATAAAGATGGAACAAGTTGAAATGGCTATTAAGATACCAAATACCTTCACTGCTAAAGGGTATAACATTGTAGCTCAATATGCCCATATTAAGGAAGAGGAGTGGCAAAGAGACGGTTCATGGGTGGCAAAGATCACTTTTCCTGCGGGATTGCAAATGGAGCTTTTAGATAAGATTAACAAATTGACTCATGGGCGAGTTCAAACCAAATTATTGTAGAGTACTCCTTTTATTTTTACTCCTTCTTGGAAGATTAATTATTGAATTTTTACTTATTTTGTGAATTCCCATCTTATTTAGAACGATAAATTGAGTAAAAATTAGTATACCAAAATTTAATGGATATATATGCATATTGCTGCTTCAGATTTATTTTAGAGATAAAATCTTATTTTAATTTTTCTTTCATGGGAAATTTTTGGAAAACCAATTATCAAAATATCAAAAAAAATTTAACTGAGAGAAGTCTATAATACTTAAGAAAAAAGAAAAAAAATAAATAGGAAACACGAATATACCATGGAAAACGATGAGGAACCCGAAGCTGACGATGATTTCGAGGACGAGGAAACGTCAAGAGAAATAGTGGCTCCGGGAGAAATATTAAGCGAAGATCTGAACAATTATTCGCCTGGTAGAGGGACAATCCTAAATAAGAAAGGAACTAAGATTATTTCGGTTTTAGTCGGGCTTAAGCAAATTAAAGGTCGATATATAAATGTAATCCCTTTAAATGGGTTTTATACTGCCCATCCAGGAGATAAAGTGATTGCTATCGTTGTAGACAAAAATCCTGTGAAATACCGCTGTGATATCAATGCGAAATATCCCGGGATTTTAAAACCCAAAAATACAATAAAAGTCAATAAAAAGAGAAGGCGGGGAAAATATAGAGATAAACCAGATACAGAGATGTATGAAATTGGGGATGTATTAGTTGCGAAAGTGATCTCTGCTGATCGATTAAACGATCCTGAGCTTACTACGGTAGGAAAATATCTGGGTAAGCGTACGGACGGAATAATTATCCAAATCGATCCTCCAAAAGTACCGCGAGTAATTGGACGGTCTGGCTCTATGATTAAGCAATTGAAAAAACATACGAATTGCAGTATTTTTGTAACCCAAAACGGGAGGATTTGGCTTAAGGGCCCTTCAATCGAAAACGAGCGCCTTGCTATAGAAGCCATTTATAAAATTGAGCGAGAAGCCCATACCCAAGGTTTAACAGATCGTATTGAAGAATTTATCAAATCAGAAAAAGAAAAAAGAGGTATTGAATAAGAATGACATTATTAATTCAAGATGAATATCCAGAAAAATTATTTCGGGATGACGGAAAGAGACTTGATGGTCGGGATCCATTTGAGTTACGCCCTATTAAAATGGAAGTAGATGTAATTAAAAATGCGGATGGAAGCGCATATATCGAATGGGGCAATAATAAAATATTTGCCAGCGTATATGGTCCACGAGAGGTTCACCCTCATCATCTGGCTAAACCCGATAGAGGTATCTTGCGGGTATTTTATAGAATGGCCACTTTTAGCGTATTTGACCGAAAGCGCCCCGCTCCGGGAAGAAGAGAAAAAGAAATTTCAATGATTATTTCAGATTGTTTAGAACCCGTACTGTTTTTAGAATTATATCCGGGTACAAGTTTTGAAATTTTTATTGAAGTGGTAGATGCTGATGGAGGTACTCGATGTGCAAGTACAACTGTAGCAGCTTTAGCATTAGCAGATGCAGGAGTGCCTATGAGAAGTCTAGTCACTTCATGCGCTGTAGGAAAGATAGGCGGACAATTAGTGACTGATTTATCAGGAATAGAAGATAAAGCGGGCGAGGCAGATTTACCGACAGCAATAACCTGGTTTAATGATGAATTATCACTCCTGCAATTTGATGGACAAATTTCTCAATCCGAATTGGAAAAGTGTTTAGATATGGCAAAAGATGCCCTCGATAAAATTTATTCCATGCAATTGGATGCACTTAAGCGAAAATACATTAAAATACAAGAAGATGCCGAGAATCAAGGAGGTGCAACTGAAGAATGATGGATATAAAACGCGTAATTTCCACTATTGAGAAAGGATATATAGAAGAGAATTTAAAGAAGGAAAAAAGAGTGGACGGGAGAGGATTATGGGATTATAGAGAATTTGATATTAAAACGAACACTATCGCAGCGGCGGAAGGGTCTGCCGATGTGTTGTTAGGTGATACGAGAATCCTTACGGGAATAAAATACGATATTGGTGAGCCCTTTCCTGATACTCCTGATGAGGGGGTATGTACAATTATGGCAGAATTATTGCCTTTAGCTTCACCTCTTTTTGAGCGCGGACCACCCGATCAGCAAGCAATAGAATTAGCAAGAGTCGTAGATCGAGGAATTCGACATGCGGATTGCGTTCAAACTAAAAAGTTATGTATAGAACCGCAAAAAGCTGTTTATATTCTTTTTGTTGATATGTATGTAATTAATCATAGCGGAAATATGATTGATTGTGGGGGTGTTGGTTCCTTGGCAGCATTAATTTCATCTCATATTCCTGAAGGACGTTGGACAGAAAATGGTCCCGAATGGACGGGCGGATATATAACAGGAAAAGATATTATAAAAGAACTCCCCCTTCCCATCACTTATGGAAAGATAGGAGATTGTATCTTTTTAGATCCTTCTCTTCCAGAACAATTAGTCTGTGAAGGATTTTTAACCATCTCTGTGAGTTCCAGTGATATAACTAGTATTCAAAAATCGGGCGTTGCTACTTTTACACCCGAAGAAGTAAAAATGCTCTCTAAAAAAGCCTTCGAAATTGCTGATGATCTCCGCAATAAATTAGATTTATGGCAATATGCAACTCAAATAGAATAATAAACTAATTTTTTTTTGCTTATTTCTGTTTTTACTTGTTTTTTATCTCTTTATCTAATTTCTTTTGAAAGGTTCTGTGGTTCAAACTCTAATATTCGTTTTATTACTTATGGATTACAGTTACCTAAAATCTGGACATCCTTGGACGTCCTCTTTAATGACCTGTAACTGAAGGTCTTGACCGCTCCATG
>SHMU01000106.1 GCA_008080765.1 Promethearchaeota archaeon
TCTTTTTCTCCGATGATCTGTATCTGTGCCGTCTTACAAAACTTCATTAGAACTCAACCTTATAATGATAATGATAATGATAACGCACGTATTTAAATCTTGTCACCTAATACTATCTAACGGCACTTCCTCCCCGCCCTAAAGGACGGGGCTTCCGTGCCGATCCTTTGTGAATTAATTTATAATTTGTAAATTTCAGCTTCTTTTTGTTTTCATTTGAGAATCAGATCTTTTTTTTGAGTTAGAAAATATAATGAATAGGTTTTTTAATTCTGTAAATATACTTTTTATAACCTATATCTGTATATATAGGAGTAGGGGTGAAGGCATATGATTGATAGCATATATATTTTAGATAATGAGGATACTCCTCTCATCATTTATGATAGTAATGGTTCGAAAAAGTCCGAATCAGAATATCAAATGTTGGTGGCAAAATTGACCGAATCGCTACGTCTTTTTGCGAGTGATTTAAAGGATCATCTCTGTCATTTTGAAATAGGTAATAAAAAATATCATTATACAATGGACAATATAAGTGGGGTAAAATTTATAGTTATTTCTGATAAAGAGATGAGAGAAAAAGAACTCTTGGATATTATGCAAGAAATCAAAAATCATTACATTAATACGTTTATTGGAAGCTCATTGCTAACAGAAAGAGAAATTGCGGATGCAAAAGATCGTGTTAAAAAAAAAATTGAGGATTTAACTGAAGGAAAAAGATTCAATTCTACTCAATTTCTTTTAGACTTGAATCAATAGAATAGCTAGCTAGTTTATTTGGTCCATTTCGGTATAAAAAATAAGTCAAAAGGTAATATATTCGCACATATTTTTATTTTATTATTTTTTAGAGTTAAGATTTAGAAGAATATACCGCTTACATTAAGATTATAACTGAATTTTAGCAATTATTATTTCAACTGATAATTGAATGTTTATAAAAATCTATGATTATGTATACAAATCAAAAATTCATTACTCTTTTAAGAGGTAAAGGTTCAAACCTCCTAACTAATCTGAACTATTGGTAAATATACGTATTTATGATTATATAACTTATCTACTCATGCCTTAGTAAGTTATGTAATAGATGGAAAAGGTTTGGGGTTTTAGGAAGCACTGCCCGCCCGTTATATGTGGTTGCTTACAAAAGTTAGGGCTATTCTAAAGCCCCGCTTGAAACCAAGCGGTTCCGACGATAAATGAGATAACTTTCCCGATTCTTTAAAGTATAGCGGGACAACCTCCTTCAAGATTACCGAAGTAATGTGAAAACAATTACAAAAGAAACATGTATAGAACTCGGTGAGGAGCGAGCAGCATGATAACTTTATTGATGGTCTTTCCAAAAATGGAAAAATTGATAATTGGAATAAGATGTGGAATTGCATAGAAAATTATAAGTTTTCATAAAAAGTGCTCGATTTTTATGACTAATTTGAAGGTTATCGCCCTCGTAAACCATAGATAATAAAAAATTAAAGGAAGATTTAAAAAGTCCCACATTAGAATATATTATTGAAAAGTCTGAATGTGAATATAAATTCACATTAATATCATGAAGTTCATTGTCAATGAGAATGTGAATCTTTATTTCCCTAAACTTTAGAAGCTTATTAGAGGAAAAGTCAACAATGATTACAGGTGTTTATATTTTAGAAAAAGACAATTCCCCATTTCTTTCATATATTAATCAATATAAGAAAAGAGAATATCAAGATAATATTACACGACTTACAGAGTCTCTAAGCATGTTAGCAAAAGACATTAATGATAAATTGTCATTTTTTGTATTGGGACCTAAGAAGTATTTTTATACAATAGATACAATAACTCAAACGAAGTTCATTGTTGAAACAGAAAAGGATATGAAAGATAAGAAGGTAGATAACATTATTCGAGAGATAAAGAATTATTACATAAATGAATTCATGGCTCGTTCTATAATGTCTGTAGAATCCCTTGCTGAAGCAAAGATAAAGATGAAGAAAAAGATCTTAACACTTATTGATACAAAGAATCTTACGTTTGAAAATTCCCTTTCTAAATTGTAAAATTTGCCTTGCTCTCAACCTAATCAAACGGAATGAAAGAACATGCAAAATAGGCTTAAAAAAGGAATAGACTCTTTTTAATAAAAAAAGTAAAAGGAAAGAAGTTAAATACCGATTTTAAGATATGATTTAATATTTTCATTGAGCTTATTACCAAGCAGTTTCAGCCAGAACTTGTTAATCGTCTCTTCGGCGTCTATGTAACACTCGATGCTTAACCGTTCTTTTCCATTATTATTAGAAGCTACATTCGAATTGAAATAGTCATAAACCATGTTAATAAATTTGAAATATTTATCCGATGTTAAGATTTGGTCAATTTCTTCTTGGTTAAATTGCACATATTTTTTTTTAAAATATGCTAAATAGTCTTGAATTTGTCTATTTAAATCTATCATATAATCAACCCCTGTTAACCCAGCTATATTCTTTATATTGAAAATAATACCTTTAAAATTATAAACCCTATTAGTGTATTATTAAAAATTTCACTATTTAAAATTAATCTTTTGGAAAACAGAGGAGAAGAAATGTGCATTTCTTTTTAAGAACTAATAAAGATAGATGAATAATGTTCATTTAATTAGCAAATCGTTTAATTAAATAGATGACTGGACAACTAAATCGCCTAATTTATTAAGGAAAAAAGAAAAAAGGTTAAAATAATCATTTATGGGGGATATATAATTGTATAAATATGTTTTCCGCCGTTTAGAGGTCCTTTTAATAATAATTCCATTTCTTTTTCATTAAATTTTTGAGTCATTTCTTTCCATTCTGGCAATGTGCCGGGGGGATATTTCTCTAAAATCATATGAACCATTTCTTCAAAGGTATCTAAAATAATGGTTATTGCCTTCTCCGCCTTTTCTGCTGTAGCTATTGTTTGAGCACCAACACATCCCTCTGGATAGGCTGCGAATTCTACGGGACCTGCTCCTATAGCACCATACCATGTGATGGGGCGATGCAAACAATTTCCCGCTTTATCAAAAAATTTCGAATCTAAAAATCCTCGGGGGGTTGTATCCTGTCTTTTTTGTTCTGCAACGAATTCTGGAAACAATGCCATTGCAAATGATGTTTCTACCTCATCCGCATGGACAAAAGTAGTATCAAATCCACTTTCAAGATTGCCTACATCCTTTCCAGAAATTAATTCAGAGATACCATGATACCAGTTATAATTCAATATTATTGCAGGAACTTGGTATCGTTTGGCAAATTGATGGATGGCGGTGGGAATTACATACTCTTGACCATGATTATTAAAGATTATCTGCTTCCTAAAACCCATATTCCAGAGTCCTGCCATGATTGCTCGTAATTGACCGTTAAAAATATCCTCAGGAATAACTATTGTTCCCGGCATTCCCACATGATGGAATGGATGAGAGCCATAATACACCGGAGGTGCTAATGTACATCCCGTATTCTCAGCGATGATCTCTGCCATTCTTGTACATTGGTAGGTGTCTTGCCCTAAGGGGCATGAGGGCCCATGGTTTTCTACGCTTCCCACGACCAAAATAATCAAATCATTAATTTTTAACCGTTCCTTAACATCAGTCATATTCATATTTTGGAGATATAATTTCGGATCGGCACTTTCTATTTTCCCTTCTCTTGGGAATTTCCATTTACCCATTTTCTTCACAAAATTATTTGTTTTCTATGATATCTAAGAAATAGTAAGATAATCCGACTAAAAAATTTATTGCTTGAAGGATAAAAAAGTTCTATTTCTGATGGGAACTGGAGATCTTAGAAATTTTAAATGCAATTTCGATTCGCATTCATAATTTAATTTTTTTTGCACAAAAAATATATGAGAGTTAGAATTCTATTTTAAATACTAAATATCTATTTTTAATTAAGTACAGCTCTAATGGTTAGATTAGAAAGAGAAATTAAAATGAAGTTAAGTATTGTTGCAAGTATAAATGAAGATAAAGGTTCACCAGACAGAATTGACAAAAAATTTTCATTATTATGTGAATTTTTAAAGCCATTGGGATACTCGGGCATTGAATTGAGTCTTCTTAAACCCGAAAATATCGACTTGAAACCCATTTTAGAGACATTAAATTCCTACAATATGCATATTCCGGCAATTGGCACGGGAGGTACTTTTATTCGATATGGGTATTCGTTGGGGCATAGAAAAAAACATGTTCGAAAGAAAGCAGTTGATGTTCTTGAAAAATATATGGATTTCGCCGCAAAATCACAGTCATTAGTAATTATAGGATTGATACGCGGACGTTATAGCTATAAAAGTAATTCTGAAAAGGAAAAGCTAAATATCTTTAATTCTCTTACCAAATGTATAGAAATGGCAGAGGATAAGAATGTAACACTGGCTTTTGAGCCAATCAATAGATTTGAAATAGATTCATATCATACAATATCCAATTCATTGGACTTATTGGAAGAATTACACTCAAATCATCTCAAAATATTGATTGATACCTTTCATATCCATTTAGAAGAAAATTTGGATACTGTTTTTACTCTTCTTGAAAATAATATCTCAAAAATATGTCATATTCATTTAGCGGACTGTAATCGAAGAAGTCCCGGATCTGGTCATTTTCCGTTTCGAAAACTTTTTGAAATCTTCGAAAATGATAAGTATAATGGATTTTATTCGCTTGAAACAATTATGTATCCTAGTTTTGAAGACGTTGCGGAACAAAGTGCAAATTACTTATTTAATCTGCTTGGCAAATAAGCAAAAATGATTGTAATACCAATAAAATTTAAAAGATAGCTGGAAAAATGCCTAAAATTAAAATCACCATCGTCCCTATAGGAGAGGTCAAAACCAATTTAAATAAGGGTGAATCTCAAGCTCTATTAGAAAACGAGGAACAAATTTCGAAATTAATTATTTTTGAAAAATATGTAGAATGTTTAAAGCACATTAAAGATTTTTCTCATATTATGGTGTTTTTTTGGGCGCATTTAGTGTCCAAAAGTGAACGATCAATTAAAAAAATACATCCTAAGGGAAATCCTCTTAATCCAGAAAAAGGAGTTTTTGCAACTCATTCGCAAGCAGGACCAAATCCTAATTCTTTAACCATTGTAAAATTATTAAAAAGAAAGAAAAATATTCTTTATGTAAAAAATTTGGATGCTTTTAAAAATAGTCCTCTTTTAGATATAAAGTCTTATGTACCGTTTTTAAACCCAAAAAATGATGTTGTTATACCGGAATGGATAAAAAAAATAAAATAACAATAAAAATATTGTATTATGCCAATTGAAAAAACCAATACAAGAGTTATTTATTATACTAAGGGATCTTTATGCTTATTTTGCAATGCTGCTTGTCAGATTGTAGCAACTCCAAATAGTTAGGAACCTCTTCTAGACTAATCTCTTTTGTGATCATAGGAGTCATATCCATTCCTGCACTCATAGCATTGATTACATTTGGAAAGGTTCCATGTCCCGAGTGTCCTTGAGCTCCAATCAGTTTTGCCCTTCTTACTTGAAAATATTCGCCGCATACGGGCATTCTCTGTTCTGCTCGTGCTACTATAACAACAGTACTATTTACCGCCTTGCATTCCCAGATTGTATTTTGAATATCATCCGTAACTACATGGGGTAGCCCTGTGGCCTCTAAATAAAGTGCTGCACCCTCATTATCGGTATATTCTTTTACTTTTTCCACGAAATTTTCTTTTTCAGGATTTATAATGTAATCAGCTCCCATCTTTTTGGCTAAATTGGAACGGTTTTCTTCTGGTTCTGAGACAATACAGATTGCCGCTCCTGCCGTTTTTAAGATTTTAGCTGCTGCAATCCCTATTGGTCCGCCCCCTAAGATCACTGCATTTTCTCCGGGTTTAATTCCTCCCCCTCGTTCTATTACTGCGTTATAGGCAACAGAAGTAGGTTCAACAAGACTTCCTATTTTATATATATCACTGTAGGTGTGTTTTAATCTGTTTAAACTCCAACATAGCTTTGCAGGTACGCTAATATATTTTGCATACGCACCATCGATAGAAAATCCGATCTCTTGAAGGCGTTCACAATGATTTGGATACCCGTCGCAACAAGGACGACATTCTCCACACCATACCATTTCTTCTACGGTCACAGGCTCTCCCACCTCAAATGGTTTGTTCGTTCTTTTATTTATAGCTCGTTCTCCACATTCTGTAATTCTTCCTGCAAACTCATGTCCCAAAATTACGGGAAATGCTGTTAATCCGGGATAATAAATATATCCCTCATCATCGGTTTGCGCCATATGAACATCTGACCCGCAGATTCCACATTGTTTTACTTCAATTAATACTTCATGAGGCTTTATTTGGGGTTTATCTTTTTCAGATAAGGTTACCCTTGGATTTTTCCATACTTGAGAACCCAAATACGTTAATCTACCCTTAATATCCTTATTCCCCAATTTAAACCCTTGTTTAGGGTGCCATTCCGCAGATAATTCAATAGCTTTCATACTTGCATAAATTTAGCTAAAGTTAAAAATATAATACAAAAAAGCAAAAATTCTGCTCTGACATCCTTATCAGCTTTCCTTTTCTATTTTTTTCTATTAACACAAGAGCTCATTATGAGTAAAAACACAATCCTAAAGAAAGTAGATCTCGAAGAAAAAATCAAAAAAATCAAAAAAAATCAAAAAAAATCAAAAAAAATCAAAAAAAATCAAAAAAACATTGGAAGTAGAATTGATTCAGCTTTTATCCTTTTCCTTTAGGAAGAGAGAGAAGATGAGCAATACCAAGGCTAAAAAGGTTAACAAAAGTAATGCTGGAAAATAGTCTCCTTCTGGTGTAGTGAATCCCACTAGTCCTAAGATAAATAAGATACCACCCACCTGTCCAATCATCATTAATACACCGTTTGAAGTGGCTTCAGGGACGGGACTAGTAATCTCAACGGCATATTCAAGTGCTACAGGTCCTGCAGATAAAATCCCGAATCCTAGTAAGAAACCAAAAAGGTATAATAATAATGAAGAGGCTGCAAAAGATATAACGGAGAGTGAGATTGTGGTTAAAGCAACTGAAATGATGATGAGCAGTTTTCGCTTTTGATATTTATCTGAGATGGTAGACATCACCAAACATCCAATAATTCCGCCAAATAACATTACCGCACCGATATTTCCCGCATCAGAGGCAGAATATCCTCGAGGAGCAACGATGAGCTCAATATAGGTGGTGATCATGTTAAATGTGCCTAATCCAATAAAGAACAAGATAAATAGAATTAAGAAATATTTGTTGGTAAATAACTTCTTTAATCCTTCAAACATGAACACTTTTTCTTCGGATATTTTTTCAGAAGAAGGAGTTGGTGGTTGCTCCTTTACAAAGACAACAAAAAGGATTCCGGATGCAAGAGATAATATTCCATAGGTAAAGAGCATGGGAGTAATATTGCATTCAATTAAGCTTGGAATAAATTCCGTGAAGAAGGGGATTAATTCAGAACAACTTATAAGGAAAGGGGAAATAAATACACCCAAGGCAATTCCTATAAACTGGCTTATTAGTCCTAATCCGGTCGCAAGAGTTCTTTCTTCTTCTGGAAACCAATTAGCGGACAATTTCGTAATAGAGTTTAGGAGAAATGGTTGTCCAATTGCAATTCCGGTTTGACATATGAGCGCAAAGAAATAATTGGGACCAGCAATAAATCGTAGAAACCCAAATATTCCTGCCAAAATAACACCTATTCCCGCTCCTATTCTGAAATCATATTTATCTATAGACCACGAAGCAATAAATGAAACGGGAATATAGACCACCATAAACATTAAAGATAAAATCAAGATTTCAAATTCTCCGACGTTATAATATGTTGTAGACTCTATAGTAATTGCTCCATAACTAATCCAGAGCATTTGCATTGTTATATTAGCAAACGCAAAAAGTAATAACACAACCCATCTAGTACCATATACTTTAATTTCTTTTTCGGTCATTTTTACTATTTTTATTATGGGTAATTATTAATTCAATGTTGAAATAAAAATTTTATTTTAAATTGATAATATAACATTTCTTTCATCTCTTTAATATCTTTATACTTTTTGTGTTTTCCTTCTATCTATCAGATTAATATTGTTTGATGCATTTTTTTAAGAGTAAGTGAGTCAAAATAATCTAATATACATACATTTTGCATTATGTTTTTAACAATAAAATGCCAGAATCATACAAGGTTGGAATAATTGGTGCGGGAAGGATTGGAAGAATTCATATTGAAAATTTAGTATATCAAATCCCAAATGTAACATTGAAAACCATTGCGGATATACATATAACACCGGAATTGAATCAATGGATAAACAATTTGGGAAATTTAAAGATCACTCATACTCCCGAAGAAATATTTGAGGATGAGGAGATTGATGCGGTAATCATCGCCTCCTCAACAGACACTCATGCCCTTTTTATTCAAAAAGCTGCAAAGGCTAAAAAACATATTTTTTGCGAAAAACCAATTGATACCAATATCTCAAGGATTGAACATACGTTAGAAATGACAGAAGAAGAGGAGATTAAGCTGATGATTGGCTTTAATAGACGATTTGACCCCGATTTCCGATCTGCATATGAAGTAGTTAAGAAAGGTGAAATTGGAACTCCTCATATTATCAAAATCACTTCTAGAGATCCTGCTCCCCCACCTCGAGACTTCATAAAAAAATCGGGAGGTCTTTTTGCTGATATGACAATTCATGATTGGGATATGGCTTGCTTTTTATCACAAAGCGAGGTAGTTGAAGTCTATGCTAGTGGTGGGGTCTTAATTGATCCTGAGATTGCTAAGCTAGGCGATATTGATACTGCAGTATCCATGTTAAAATTTAGCAATGGAGCTTTTGGAATTATTGATAATTCACGTCAAGCCGTCTATGGGTATGATCAAAGAATCGAAGTATTCGGATCAAAGGGGTGCATTATGGTGGATAATAAGCCTGTCACCAATCTTAAGATTTTTACCGAAAAAGAAACCAAAGAAGATAAAATCCCATATTTCTTTTTAGAACGATATAAACAGTCCTATATTAATGAGCTACGTTATTTTTTTAATTGCTTAAGAGAAGGTATCTCTCCCCGCCCTAATGGAGATGATGGCTTAAAAAATATTATAATTACCAGAGCTGCACAAAAATCATTTGAGGAAAAAAGACCCGTGAAAATTTCTGAAATAATCCCATAAATAGATACTCATTTATGAAAGTAAGAAGATTTGCTTAAAAAATAATGAATCTTTATTATATATAGAACTAGTAAAAATTGAATAAATAATGAATATCGACCTTTCTGCTTTCAAAGTCTTAATAAAAAAAATATTTCCCCCCAATAAATGTGTATATACCATTGATTTAAATGATAATGGTCAAAGTGATGCCATTCTAATAAGAGCTGTAAATGTAGTGCTTCCATTTGAGATTCCAGAACAAATTGATATTGAGAATCTCACCGATGAAAATATTAGACAAGATGATTTTAATGCTGTAGACTATTTCCAGATTTATTTGGATGGAGAGAAAATTGATCTATCAGGAGAAATCATTAATAAAGATGTTATTCAAGAACGTTTTTTGTTAGTCCATTCCGGAGAAAGCTTTACATTAATGGATCTCTTAGAGGGGAAATTAAAAGGACGTACTATTGGATTGGGTGATACAATTGATATTATTTTACAGATGGATAAAGAATATTTAGATCGGTTAACGGAAGGCAAACATTCATTTACTCTTGAATCTGAAGTGCTTCCTTCATTAACTGTCAATTTCAGTTTATCGAAAAATAATTTTAAATTGAAATATGAACTTCCCTCATAAATTAAATGTAGTTATTTTCCTCTCTTCTTTTTAAAGATGCATCTTCAAAATCTCGTCCTTTTTCTACCACTGATTTACCCAATGATTCTCTCCATTTAATGCTAATATTGTAGTTTAAAACCTTTTTTGTATAAGATTGTCGTGGAAGAATATGATTTCAAACTATAGTGAAAGATGTGTAAATATGAATGAATTAATTGAATCTGTAAAAATATCCTTTATATGTCCAAAATGTAAGTCGACAAAAAAATTAGAGTTTCCAAGATCAGTAGTGGATAAAGCAAATAATTTAACTACCATTTCAATTCCGAAATTTTTAATCTGTGATCATGCCTTTCAGGCATTTGTCGATAAAAATTTTAAAATACGTGGGTATCAATCAGTTGACTTTGAATTTAAAAACACCTCTAAAAGTCTTCCGTCTCCTGATGGTGATAATAAGCAAAGAGATAGAGAAGGAAAGGATAATCTTCTCTTTGAGAAGTTGATTACCGAAGGCAATTTTGTAGAATATATACCCAAAGATTATAAATACCCTCAAAAGACGAAAAATAACGATAAACAACTAAGTTATAATCGGGATAAAGAGGAATCCTCTGAACATAATCCAACATCGCATTCAAAACCGGGTAAATCCTCCTCCAGTGAAGAAGCTCAAGAAAAAAATTCGATACCTAAAGAAATAGATAAAAACAATGGAAAACATTCTCATTCAAAGGAAAAGAGCTTAAAAGAAATTTATGAAGACTTTTGGGAATTTATTCCCGATGAGAATGAGGTTTTTAGAGAATTTATTATTAAAGATGAAAGAAGAAAGTATTTGTTATAATTAGGTAGAATTTGTTTAATAAAATTTTTAATCTATATTTGATTTTTTTAGGTATCTAAGTTATTGAATAGTACTTTTTATATTCTCTAACTCCGATATTTCATAGGTGCCAAGATGGCGTAGCCCGGAATACACTGGGATCACCCGGATATGGGTAAGAACGCACCAGACTGAAGATCTGGGTATCGAGGTCTTTATTATCTCAATAAACACGATAAGGTTCAAAGGGGATTCGCCTTGAACGGATTCCGGAAATTCCCTCTCTTGGCACCAATTATTTTCCTTATTTTTCGAAGCGATTGTATTATTTTTGTATTCAGGATTTAAGTTATATGATAAAAAAATAGTAAATGAAATAGAATAGTAATTGTACTTCCCACTTCTTTTAGAACTATTTTTCTAAGATTTTGGTTCGTAATTCTTTCGATAGCTTTTCAGTGGCAGTTCTTAATACCATTCGAGAAAATAGATCCTTTCTATCCATTAGATAGCCAAAAATATAGTTTTGTGCATATTGGGAGCATGTTTTAAGTAACCAACCGATAGCCTTTTGCACATACTCTTCTGAATCTTTTGCTAAGGCATCAACTAAATTTGAAAGAAAATCCTTTTCAAATTTTTTAGTTATCATTACATGTTTGATAAAAATAACTAAAGAAGCTCTTCGAATCCAAATATTATCCGATTTTGACCATTCCGAAATTATATCATACGCCTTTTCTTTTTTCAATTTTTTAGCAATAAAGGGACCCAAAACCTTGATGATTGAGCTATCACAGACTGCCCAGCTATCGCAATAATTTTCTAATGCTTCCCTATAAATCCTAACTATTTCTTCATCAAAATATCGTTTAAAACGATTTATAAATAGAAAGGAAATAAACTTTTCTTCATGAATGTTTGAGCTGATTAATGTATTAAAGATTTTTACGGCATCTTCATATGTGCATTCATATTTGTTTTCGATAGTTCGTGCAAGCTTTTCAAGATCTGCTACTTTATGTCCGTATCCAAAAAAGTCAGGATTAAAAGAGTTTAAGATCTTGTTTCTTCTTTTAATTTGTTCATCAGTCAAATCGGGAGCAGTTGCTTTTAATCGTTGTTTAATTTCGTTTATAATAGCTTTCTTCATCGAAAATCTCTTTAATTTTTTATTTTACCTTACAGATTTGCTTATTTGCAAATTTTGGGATGAATCTAACTTTATTTTTTAAAAAAAGGTTTATTTTTTCATTTATACTTTTCTCTGAATCGTTGTTTTTGGAGTTCCAATATTTTTTCTCTGGGAATTACTCCGCAACGTTTAGCCCATTTTTCGTATGCCTTTTCCATCTTGAGAGCCGTTTCATGATGTTGTTTAATTAAATTATTCAACTCTGTCCTATCCTCTTCCATATCATATAATTCCCACTCTCCAGGATAGTCTCTTACAAGCTTCCATTTACCATCACGAATAGCAGCATTACCTTCATGCTCGAAAAATAACATCCCCTTATTATTGTTTCTATTCTCAAAAATAGGAACTAAAGAATCTCCTTCTAGTGGTGTAATAATCCTCCCCTTAAAATTATCGGGATATTTAATTCCTGTTATATCCACTATCGTTGCCATTATATCAGTTAATTGCCCTTGTTGATGTCGAATTTCTCCTTTCAACTTGATTTCATTAGGCCAATGAATAATAAGTGGAGTAGCAATTCCTCCCTCATGAGTCCATTTCTTAAACTTTCGAAAAGGTGTATTAGAAAGATTTGCCCATGCTGCCCCATAACTCTGATATGTTTCCTCTCCTCCAGGTATAATGGTATATTTATTACCAAATTTCACTCTTTCCCCGGAACGCGTATATTTCCTTGTGGATGCGTCGGCTAATGCCACCTTTTCCATCACCTTTCCGAGAGGTTCTGCACACCCACCATTATCTGAGAGAAAAATTATTAGAGTATCCTTGAATAGTTGACACTTTTTAAGTGTATCTACTATTTTGCCTACTCCCTCATCCATAATATCTATTTGAGCAGCATATACTTCCATCCTTCTCTGTTGCCATTCCTTATGTTTCACATCCTTCCAAGGGGTAGCTCTGGGGTCTCTCTCTGATAACCTCCAGTCTTTCTTCAGTAATTTCATGTCTCTCTGTCTCTTTAAGCGCTTTTTGCGTAAAATATCCCAACCCTCTTTAAAATATCCTCTGTATTTCTCAATAATTTCAGGTTTTGCATGAAGTGGCCAATGAGGAGCAGTATAACTCACATACAAGAAAAATGGTTTATTTGGGTTTTTTTTATGATGCATGTTAATATATTTCATTGCATTATTGGTGATAGCATCAGTATAATAGAAATCATCATTTAAACATTCTTGTTCGATATTTTCATTATTGCGCGTAAGGCTAAGGGGATAATAATAACTTCCCGCACCCACAATAGTTCCATAAAAATGATCAAAACCCCGCTGATTTGGCCATGACTTGCTTACTTCGAATTTACTGGTAGAAATATGCCATTTCCCGCTCATATACGTCTTATAACCATTGCTTTTTAATAATTCTGCAATAGTAATACATTTATCATTGAGATCTCCGGCATATCCTTCTGGGCTATAGTCCTCAACTAATATACCTATACCTGCTTGATGCGGATGAAGCCCTGTTAAGAGAGAAGCTCTCGAGGGAGAGCAGCGCGCCGTATTAAAAAACTGGGTGAATCTAACTCCTCCCTCTGCCAACTTATCGAGATTTGGAGTCTTTATTTCTCCTCCATAACACCCAATATCGGAGAAACCCATATCATCCGCAAGAATAAGTATAATATTAGGTCTTTTATTCTTCATGATTATATTTAATGTATTTTGTTTTAAGGATTTGATCAAAAATAACTTCCTTAGTTTAAATACGATTTTTTTTAACTTATTATTTATCGTGGTCTAAAGCA
>SHMU01000107.1 GCA_008080765.1 Promethearchaeota archaeon
GAGATTGAATTTTTTTTATATATAAGTAAATATATAAATAACTTCAATATTTTAAATATTAAAATGCTTCCTATTAAACAATTCCATTAAAAAGAAATTTTAACTTTTATGTCAGATAATGAAGAGAAAACAGGAAATTCAGCTTCACAAGAACAAATCCCTATTTATGTGAAGGTATCCGTTAAAACGAGAGATATTATTGATCATTATAAGAAGGAGGGAAAAACAATTTCATATATAATAGAAGAGGCAATAAAGAGATATGCTTCATTTAAATCCCTCTCTCCTGATATTGTGGCTATGCTAAATAAGCATATAGAAACATATGGGAATGAAAGAACTGTGTTAGAAAAAGCAATTAAATTATTGGATGCTGAAGAAGATCTGAGAAATTCGGAAGATATTGATTTATGGTGCAAAGCGAGAGATGAGTTGAAAATGATGCTGATTGGCAAGACGACATTTAGTCAGATGTTAGAAGCAGCAGAGGCTCCAGAGCAGAGTCTTGATAAACCAATGAAAAAAAACATAGCATTAGATGTAATTCTTTGGTATGTAAAAAAACCATTAAACCAGGTTGACTTAGAAGAGATTTTAGCTGCTATTAGAAGAATATGGATTATGGCTAATTATTTTTATTCTATAGATGTGGAGGGAGGGCCCAATGAATTTCATTTAATATTTAAGCACCATCAAAACAGGCGTTATAGCAATTATTGGTTGGGATATTTTAAAGAAATGTTTCGCTCACAAGATTTATCCTTCAAATGTGATGTGGAGGGACAAGCCTTAGATGAAACCTTATCATTGACTATTAGAAAGACTTAACTATTAGAAGAAGTTTTTTTATATAACTCTTTATAATCAATATGATTAGAACAGTAGTGAAATACCATTAATATAGAGTATATTAGAAATTTTGTCCAATTAACGAAGTATAAGAGTTTTTCTGCGTTGGCCAGGGATCTAACCATATCTCAGAGCACTTTATCTCATAGAATTTCTCAATTAGAAGAGGAATTAGGGGGAATACAATTAATTTTTCGCACCACCAAAAGTTTTGAGTTAACGGAGCAAGGAGTCATTTTTTTAGGCTATTCACAACAGATTTTAGAGTTATATGATCAATGCTTAGAAGAGATGTATAACATAGGTAAGAATATAAAGGAAATCATAACGATAACCACTTCCAAATTTCCGGGTTCACAGATATTACCAAAATTTATTGCGGAATTTAAAACACAATTTCCTCGAATTAATTTTAATACTTTAATAAATAATTCTCAGAAATCGATTAGCTTGCTAAAGAACGATATGAGCGATTTTGCGGGTGTGGGAAGTCTGATGCACGAGGACAAGAAGCAATTTGAATATTTTGTACTCGGAGAAGATGTTATGTATTTCATTTGTGCCCCGAATCATGATTTAATTAAAAATGACAATGAGTTCGTAAAATTTGAAGATCTTAAAGAATATCCGTTTATTTCGCGGGAAGAGGGTTCTGGCACGCGAAATGTGTTTGAAAAGCAGTTTCCCAGATATATCGAGTTAAATTATGAACTGGAGATGAATGATAATGATTCTATTATTTCTGCTGTTAGTGAATCGGATTATATTTCAGTCTTAAGCAATAAAATTGCAAAAAAAGCGAAAAATGCGGGATTAATTAAAACACTTCAATTGAAAAACTATCCGATTATTGCAAAACGGGATATATATTTTCTTAAGATGAAGAATAAAACGCTTTCGAAGCTTAAAGAAAAGTTCTGGAATTATTTAAAGAAGAACGTATAAAACATAAAGGCATAGTAATTAACTGCCAATTCCAATAATATAGAACATATGTTCATTATCGACAACCTTCTCAATAGTTAAATTCGCACTCTCCATCATAACTCTTATTACATCGGTTGGAGGAAGCATATCATGGGAAATGGAGGTATTTTTCTGTTTTTTGTGATGCATATTAATTTTTTCTCGAGATTCTGCGTGTGCAATTATCAACTTTCCTCTGGTTTTTAATCCCTTTGCCAGATGTGTTAGTAATTTCAATTTATGAGGAAAATGGGGAAAACAAGAGAAACATATGATGGCTTCATATTGCCCAAACATCGGAAGCTCCATTACATCTTGAACTTTAAATTCTAAATTGGAAAACTTTTGCTTAGGATACTTCTTTTTGGCAATTGAAATCATTTTTTTTGAAATGTCATTTACCACAATTATTCCTTTATCTGACACCTTGTTATGAATATAGGGAATTAATACACCAGTACCAGAGGCAACATCTAAGACTTTATTTCCTGGACTTAATTCCAGCTCATTAATTATTATTTCTAATTTGTCTGGATTATGGGATACCTCAGTGTCCCAAGTAGTAGCTTTTCGGTCAAAATAATGTTTTCGATTCAATGTGAGAATACTCCTTTGTATTTAATTTAGTATACTCGTCTATAAAAATAGAAAAATCATCTGTCTTGATATTTTTAATTACTACTATTCATTACCCTTTTTGAAGGTATAAATGGTGCATTTTGAAAAATTTCTTGAGACCATAAAGAAGGAAGATTATTACACAAATCAGATTGCTTATATTCAGCATATTCCAGAAAAGAAAGCCAAATACGGTAAGATTAAAAAGCCCTTAAAAGAAAGACTTAATATGTGGTTGGAAACAAACAACGTTAAGCTCTGGGGGCATCAAGCACAAGCCATTAATTCAATCCTTGATGAACATAACACAGCGATTGTAACCTCTACAGCATCGGGGAAATCTCTCTGCTATAATTTATCTGTTTTACAATCTATTTTAGAAAATCCACAAACCACAGCTCTGTACTTATTTCCTACTAAAGCGCTTGCTCGAGATCAATATTTAGTATTGTCAGAATTACTACATGACACGAAAATTAAAGCCTCGAGAATAGGTATCTATGATGGAGATGTGGAGCCAGAAGATAAGCGAAGAGTGTTAACAGAAGCTAATATAATAATTACGAATCCTTATGGATTACATTTCTATATACCGTGGTTCAAACGAAAGTGGAGACGCATCTGTGAAAACCTAAAATATGTTGTTTTGGATGAAGTGCATATATATAGGGGTATTTTTGGTTCTAATTTTGCGTTTTTAATTAGGCGGCTCAAACGCATGTTGGAAAATTTCGGTGTCAAACCTCAGTGGATACTATCAAGCGCAACAATAAATAATCCGAAAAAATTTGCTGAAAAATTAATAGGAGAAGAATTTACCGTTATAGACCGTGATGACTCTCCCTCGGGAGCGAAAAAGGTGATTTTATGGGACTTGCCATACGATGAAACCTCGGCTAAATATCGTTCAGCTCATCAAGAAACGAAGAACCTTTTTATCACCCATTTGAAACAAAATATTCAAACCCTTACATTTACCTTATCAAGAAAAATGGCCGAATTACAAGCAATTTGGACAAGGGAGGCACTTCCCTCTATAAAACATATGATCCACAGTTATCGCGCAGGTATTAGCAAACAAACAAGAAGAAATATCGAAAAAAACTTTAAAAACCGCTCTATTTTAGGAATTAGCTCCACTAACGCCTTAGAATTGGGCATAGATATTGGTTCATTGGATGCTACCATATGTTCCGGATTTCCAGGTACTTTATCAAGTTTCTGGCAACAGATCGGTCGTTCAGGACGCGGGGAAGAATTATCAATCGCGACCTATATCCCTATGGGAAATCCTCTCGATTTGTTTTATGTTCATAACCCTGATATCTTATTTGGTCCCATTCAAGAAGAGGTGTTAATTACGCTCAATAATAAGCATATTATAAAAAACCATATCTGTTGCGGTGCCAAAGAAAGTCCCATTATGCTCAATGAATATACACAATTTGGTGTGATGGATAAAGAGCTCTTTATTGAATGTGTAAATGAGCTAGTTCAAGAGGATTTATTGATGAAGAGGGGTGAACTGTATTATTGGAAGGGAACCTATTATCCCAATCAAAAATATGGATTAGATGATTTATCGGATAGAATGTATAAGGTAATTTTAAGGACACCATTAAAGGAGATCATGCTTACTGCGGAGGATGAAAGTTACGCCTTCCGGGACTTACATCTGGGGGCTGTCTATTTATATGAGGCAGAAACGTATGTAGTACAGGAACTTAATATTGAGCAAAGAAAAGTCTATATCTCGAAAGCAAATGTGGATTACTATACTCAATCCTTAAAACATACAGATATTACCTCCCAAGAGATAATATTTGAGACTCCAACTGGTCCAAGTAATATCATTGAAGCGAAATTCGGAAAAGTTAAAGTTCAACATGAATATTATTCCTATAAGGTAATTGACACCCTTACTCAAGAAATCCGTTCTCGCTTCCCCTTAGAAGACATTCCACTTATTGAATATGAAACCCAAGCTTGTTGGTTTTATATCCCTTTTGAAATTCAAAAAGAATTGGAAATGGATGGATTTGATCTAGGGGGTTCTATTCATGCGGTTGAACATGGGGCGATCGCTATGGCTCCAGCTCTTGTTCAAGTATCTCGCTGGGATCTAGGAGGAGTATCCATAGATTTTGATCCCGTAAAGCAGCAACCCGTTATCTATATTTATGATGCATATCGTGGGGGAATCGGAATTTCTGAACAATTATATTTTAATCTTGAAAATCTTTTAATTTTAACGTTTAAGTTAATTAATACATGTAGCTGTAGATCATCAGACGGATGTCCAGCATGCATTATGAGCCCTAAATGTGGAAATAATAACGACCCACTCGATAAAAAAGGTGCGCTCTTTATTCTGAGAAAGCTTTTAAAAATAAAATAAGAGGATATTAATTTTAATCTTCTGAATCCTTAAGTACTAAACTAGAGGCAATTGTTTTAAAATTTTCCACTAAATCATCAAAGTTTCGGTCATAAGGGAACCACCAGAGGTCTGGGTCCTCAAACCGATCAACATTAATATGTAATGGGCGTGTGACTTCATGAAACCCTAATTTCCCGTGACTCCTCCCAATTCCGGAGTTTTTTGTACCACCCCACGGTGTGCTGGCAAGTGCAAAGGTATAGACGACTTCATTCACCATTACTGACCCCGTGTCGATTTTTTCTGCAATATTTTTTCCAAATTCAATATCTTGTGTCCATACACTTGAAGTTAATCCATATTGATTATTATTTACCAGTTCGATAACATGATCTTCATTATCAAATTTAAGAACCACAAGTACCGGACCAAAAATTTCTTCTTGGACTATTTTCATATTATTATCATGGGCTTCGATTATGGTTGGCTCATAAAAATAGCCGTTTAGATTTGGGTTTCTTCTTCCTCCAATTAAGACATTTGCCCCTTCTTGGCGTCCTGTGGTGACCATTTCATCCACAAAATTTAGCTGCTCTTCATTAATCATCGCACCTACATCTACATTAGGTTTTGTTGGTATATCTTGACTCAGATTCTTTGTTGCTTCTATTAAATCTTGTAAAAACGGATCATAAATATCAGAATGCAGATACAATCGTTTTACGGAAGCACATACTTGTCCCGAATTAGTAAACACTCCCCAGCGAACGGCTTTTACAGCTCGCTCTAAATTAGCATCAGGAAACACAATCATTGCTGATTTACCTCCTAACTCAAGGGTCACTTCAGTTAGCGTTCTAGCAGCTCTTTGCATTATATGTTTTCCGGTAGCTGTACTTCCCGTGAATAATACTTTATTTGCATTATCAATCAAGGGATTGCCCAATTTAGAACCGCTTCCAAAAACCGTTTGAACTAAATTTTTTGGGAGATCAATAGCATCTAAAATTTCTTGAATTTTTTGTCCTACTAAAACTGTTTCTGAGGAGGGTTTAAATATAACACTATTTCCTGCCATTAAGCTTTGTACAATCTGTTGAAATGGAATGGTAAAAGGATAATTATAAGGCCCTATAACGCAAATAACTCCAAGAGGTTTTCGGAGTAAAAAACTCTTTTTATCTAATGATTCATAAAACCCTAACGATACTTTTTCTGTTTTTCCCAAGATTTCAGTAACAGTAGAATAATAATGATAGGTAGAATCAATAACACCATATACTTCATTGACAAATGCTTCTGAGGGCGGTTTCCCCACCTCAGAACTAATCAATCGAGCAATCTCATCAAATTGTGATGCGATAACTCCATTTACTTTGACAATTTCTCTCGCCCTCTGTTTGAGAGATACGTTTTGCCATTCTTTCTGGGCAGTACGAGAATTCTTGAAAATCGTATCCAGCTGTTCTACTGGAGTTTCTTCAACTTCCCCAATTTTTTCAAGCGTTGCAGGATTAATACTTTCTATCATCTAAAAGCATCCGTTTTTAATAATTTTGTATTACTTTTACTTAAGAAAATTCATACATCTAGAGCACTTAAATATAATGTTAATAAAAAATAAAGAGAAAAAAATCAAATACTCCAATTTCTTTTAAAAAAAGACTTATGGAATGTGCCTCTTTGGTTGAGAAGAGAGAAGATGAATAAAAAAGATTAGCTTCTTTTATAAATGAATCGTTCCCAAGAACTTACGTTTGGCATTTCTACTTTCATGTTTTTCCGTTTTCGAATGTCTAATATGAGATCTTCTTCTAAACTTCGGGGAACTTTTTCAAATCCTGAGAATTCATAGCCGAAAAATGCTTTTCCTTGTGTAGCGCTTCTAATTTCATCTGCGATGCCGATCGTTTCTGCGGCAGGTAGTTCTCCATCAATTAATACATATTCGTTCTGGGTGTCTACGTTATTAATCCGTCCGCGGTGTTGGTTGATAATGGCAAGAACCCCCGATTCGGTTCCTTGTGGGGTTTTAATATCAATTTTCTGAATCGGTTCAAATAGATGGGGATCTGCTGAAATCATCCCAAGTGAGAGTGCCGCAAACATCATACCCGCTATCTGATTATAGCCTGTATGAGCGGGATCCTCATGGATGGTCATATCCGTAAATAATACTTTAATCCCCATTGCTGGTTCTTTTGCCAAAATACATGCATCAACCCAATCTCGGAACGCGGCAGTTAAATATGATTTCACCCGCGAAAAGCGTTGCAATCCTTTAGTGGCATTGACTAACACATTTCCTTTATATACATCAACCACACGTTTTGCTTCTTTAGAATCCCAATTAGCTTGTTCACGTAAAATTTCGGCTCGTGCGCTCTCGTTCATCAAATCTGTTATCTTTCCTGCTTCTAACAATTCTAGTGTTTTTTCATCTAAAGGTTCCATGTGTAATTCTATGCGATTATGAGAATTGGACGATTTCGTGTGAAAATCATTGCTTCGCTTAGTGATTCTTTCTCTATAGACAATGATGGGTTCTCCGATATTGATTGGTACTTGATTATTTATTCTTTTCGTTAAAATATCGATTTGAAGCGGATCAATGCCCGATAAGATATATTCTTTACTCTCCTTATCTAAACGAAATTCTGCGGTTGGGTCTGCCATTAACCACTTTTTAACAACCTGTCCCAATTTTGCTAAATCTTGAGGATCTTTGGGTTTTATACTTCGTGATACAACCGCCTTAGCTGCATAATTAATTCTTTCAAATGAAGGTATATTCTTGGCTTCTTCTTTATCTTTTGGCGCTTGATCGGCAGCAATAAATGATTCTCCGGACGGACAAGTAAATCCATACAGTGCAAATAGATTTCCGGCGGGAACTCGACTAATATCCAATATATCTGTAATTTCCATCACACCTAAACGCTTTATCCTCTGGACTTTTTGCTGATTTACCAAGTATATAGACTCTGCTTCATCTAATGTTCCAGAAAATACTCTTCCAATAAGGGTTGCTCGATAATTCTGTTTGGGATCTAAAAAGATTTTGGTAATCATCCCCGTCAATGGTCCTTTCGGATCACTTTTTACTAAGGCTTTTCCCAATTCAGACTCTTGATCTCCGCTCCAAATTTTTGGAATCCTATATTTGGATGCACTTATCGGATCGGGTATATGATCAACTACCATTCTAAGTAAGGGTTCGTCCAAGGGAAGATTCTGTCGCAACCATGCAATATCTCCTTCATTATATTTCTCAAACACCGTTATAGGTGTGAAGCCCTTTTCTTTCAATATCTCATAAGTGAACCCCCATCCATGCTTTGCAGAACCAACAGCAACAGAGTTTTGAGCAAAATCAATAGTCCAATCGGACCATTCAGGGCGCGCGCGTTTTATAAGATTATTAACATCACGCGTGATATCATCAATTTTTTTATATGTATCCTCGGGACTTAATTTCAATTCACTAATTAATCTATCTACCTTGTTGATAAATAGTACCGGTTTGCATAATTCATTACCCACGGCTAATTGAATATTTGTTTCCGTTTGCGTCATTATGCCTTCTAGCGCATCCACTAAGATTATGCATCCGTCTGAACCACGTAGAGCTCTCGAAACCTCTCCCGTAAACGAAATATGACCGGGTGTATCGTTAATTTGGAAGATATAATCCTCATCATCATCTGGCTTTCGAGGGTCGTTAAAAGCTAATAACACTACACTTGTAAATATGGTAATACCTCGTGCTTGCTCCTCTTCATCGCTATCCGTCATTTGGAGTTGTCCTGCATCTTCTTCTCTCATAAGACCCGCCCTTCTCATCAAGTAATCTGAGGCGGTCGTCTTGCCGTGGTCTATATGAGCGACTATCGAGAAGATTCGCTTTTTTTCGTAGGACCCCTCAGTGATAAGCCTAGCTATCGTCTCAGGATTCTTTACTTTCACCATGTTTGACTTTCACCATTACTACTTTAATTTTAAGTTCATAAATTTCATAAATTCAAAATAAATACTACTTTAATTTGAAAAAGGAAATGAATGATCTCAAAAAAGTTTTATTAAAAAGCTTATTAATCCTACACCTTTAAGAAAGTAATATGCTCAAATCAGATGCCCAAATTAGGAATGAAATAAGTTGATACTTTAGATGAAATGTTATATTCAAAATATTTCTCTAATATCTCCAAAACAAATTCTAAATAATCAAATGAGATTTTTAGATCAAATTGCTTCTTTAAGAGGTCAATAAGCTCTTTTTTTCCGATTTGTTCTTTTCTATTTAAATTCTCAAGGATGCTCATTATTTTCTGAGACACATCATATGCCATATTAAGGTCATTCCTAAGCAGAATATAGCTATAACTTAATCGTTGCTCGCTTAGAAACCTATTTACAATTTGTTTTTCTATTTTTATTTTGTTAATATCTATTGTTTTATGCAGGTTATTGATTATAGTGGTTTCATCAAAAATCATATATTCTTTTTTCCATTTTCGTTTAGATTCCTTGAACTCTTCTGTGGTAATAAATGTTATAGTAGCCTCAAAATTGTTTTGAGTGATATAGCTAAAGAAATTATTAAGATGTTCCCACAGAAACTTCTTTTCTGAGATTAAAAGGATTTTTTGCTTCGAAAAAATTGATTTGAGGATATAAGAAAAAATAAGAGGAGCTAAATTTAACTTTATGAGGTCAATATCGATGGTTTCTTCATCAGGAATAACATAACTAGGAGCACATTCATCCTGTTTAGTCTCGGGTAATTCTAATTGGAAGTCAGCAGTAAAATAATTACGCACATCCATATTTTTATCTATATAGACAACAAATGTATGCTCACAAATGATTTTTGGAGCAATATTAACTGCTAAAAGACCTCTCTCTACACATTCTAGGGCTTTTTCCGATACATCAATATTCCCTATAGATTTACAAGTGGGACATTCAATTTCTATTTCCGTCATTGATTATCTCATTCCTTTGGTTTTGCATAGAATAATAATGCATATTGAAATATAATAACGCCTGTCAATTCTAAGAGAGGGGCAACAATGTAGATGGGACCTATAACGTAAGTATTTAATAAAATACCCACCATAAAAATAATCAATCCCAGACCATGTAAAATCCCTTTTATTCTTGTCTTTCCTGTAGTTTGAAACGCTACGCGTATATAGATAATGGGAATGAGAGTCGCAGCTATTAAATCAATGATAATGAAAACAATCATTAGTTGGTATAAGATAAGCATAAGGATCGTGGCAATTGCAATAATTATCGTGGGTATGTAGTGCAACTTATTATAGACTTTTCGTTCTACCACAAACATTAATATCCCAACTCCAACATTTCCAAGAAAATTTCCAAGGATGTAAATCAAATCATAAGGAAATTCACCCTCAGAGAATGATAATTCATTGATTATAAATAAGGCTTGTGAGATAACAAACATAATAAAATAGATCGCAATCCCGAAGTAATAATATCTGAGATCTGTTTCAATTACTCTTGTTCGCAGTAGAGTTTGACAAGAAAATATAAGTAAGACTCCAAATAAGCAAAACATAATAATATTGGAAATAGTATATATCAATGTTTATATCACCTTTATTCAATTATTAACTTCAATCTATATTAATCTTTCTCCAAAAAAAGACTCAAACAAAACACCTTTAAGAGGAATTCTAAAATGATGAAAAATGATGTAAATTCGAAGATGATGAAAAAAATAAGTAATTAGACGAAGAAAAAACTGAAAAAAATAAGTAAGGTTTGATTTATTTGTTATTCCTCGTATTTATAGCCTAATCTCTCCAATTGCGCTTTTTCCTTTTCTTTATGGATCTTTTCTAATTCTCTCTTAGTATTTTGCCATCCTTCCCCTTCCAAGGGATACCAGTGCATCGTAATAAAGCAGAGAGCAAGTAAAAGGGCAGGAAGAAGCATCCAGCCAATTAAGATGCCCCATTCTGCCATATATGATTGCTGGCCGACTAAAGTCTCTTCACTGATATAACCAAATACTCCAATAATTATTAAAAATACTGTTTGAGCAAGATTAATTGCATATTTGGTAACAAAGGAATTCACACCGGCATACATTCCTTCTCTACGCTCTCCCGTTATACTCTCATCATAGTCGATCACGTCACCGTTCATCATTGGGATTAAATATAGACCCCCCGTGAGACCAACGCCGATCCCGATAAAGCCAATCATAGTTGCAATGAGGAATCTTCCTAGAAACAAGATCAGAAAGCAACAACAAGAAAAAATTGCTAACATTATTTGCATGGACTTTTTCACACCATATTTTTGTCCTCTCACGATAAATAAATAGGCACCCACTAGCACCCCTACGATAAGCATTATCATTAGGAGAGCAAAATTCACCTCAAATTCATCGGTATAATAAAACAGTCCAAACATTAATCCGCTCTGTACGTATATTATTGTAAAACTAATTACTTCAAACACAATGAATGAACGATTCTTAAGAGTTTTTTTTAAGGACTCTAGAAGGGGTACCTCTTCTTGATATTTAGAGTAGGTTTTTTCCTCATAAAAAAAAGTGCTAATGAATACCGCAACCGCAACTGTAATTCCAAGGATCATATGGAAGAGGACATACCCCCATAAATTCGCACCAGGAGTTGGTTTAAGCAAGGGCAAGATAAAGAGAGGTGTTGACATTGCGATGACACTAAAGATTACTTTCCACAAGAAGATACTACCCCTTGCTTTATTGGAAACTGCCATTTCATAGGGCATCACATAGAGGGAGGTGGCTACTGCGGTGTAAAGAGTATCGTAAAAGAAAAGTGTGATAAGGAATTGAAAGAACATCACCAATTGATTTCCAGGAGCAAGTGGTATCCAACATAAGATATAAAATAAGCCAAATAGCGGCCCACCATATCTTATGTACGGTATTCGCCTTCCAAGTTTATGTGTGGTTTGGTCGCTTATACTCCCGAAGAGCGGGTCATTTATCATATTCCATATACCAAATAGGGAGAGTACAATGATTACAAATACATCGTCTAGCCCCCTGCTTATTTGAAAATAGTAAGTGAGTGTTCCCCCCCCAATAATGGTCTGACAAAATGCTATAAAGGCATCCGCAGCAGTGACCGAGATTCTACTACGTAAAGGAACGGTTTCTTCTTGCAATATTTCTTTTTCTACAGCCATTTATTTCAACTTTTTAAGATTTATTTATGATTAAACGATAATAATTAAAAATTATCATCTAAAATAAATACTACACATTAGTGTGTAGCACTCATATATTTACATCAATATTGTTCTAAAACGAGACTTAAATTAATATTTGGTATTTAACAAGAAATTGAATGGTGAATCTCAGAGAGATTCGTTTATTTCTCAATCTTTTGAAAGACTAATACTTTCGCATGCACAAATATTAAGATATTTAATAAATCAAAAAATATTTAGATTTTTAAAAGGAGCTATATTCTTATTACCATATGATTCTCACGAGTTATACTACAGATCTTTTCATTATATTTGTTCTTACGCTTGTTCTTCTGGGAACTAAGGCCTTTCTTGTTATTTTTTTGGGTAAGGAATTATATGGAAAATATAAGAGTTTAGGATATTTCGAGTTTGATTTTTTATTTGCGTTTTTTATTCTTATGGTGTGCTTACTAATCTCACGAATCTTTTATGTAATATTTGATTTTGTTTTAACCCAATACACTATAGAAAATTATGTTGAATGGGCTATTTTTTGGAAATTAGCA
The DNA here is from genome assembly GCA_008080765.1 of Promethearchaeota archaeon. Lineage (GTDB taxonomy): Archaea > Asgardarchaeota > Lokiarchaeia > Sigyniarchaeales > SOKP01 > TEKIR-8. The sequence continues at coordinate 12,601 of SHMU01000107.1, forward strand.
GGATTTATTGGAGGAATTGGGCTTTTCTTTGTGTTGCTAACAATTGAAAGAGCGGTTTTAAATTATAAGTTAAAGGCGATCCCAAGCATTATAATCTTATTGTCATTTATAGTTGTATTAGTATTTCCTGTTAATGAAATCTCAGACTTTCAGCTACTACATATTAATATCATTTTTTCTCTTAGTTTGATCTTCATAGTTCCCATAATTTTTATTTACATGGGAATCCGTGCCCCAGAAATAAGAAAAGTTTCATTTATTCTCTCTTTGGGAGTAATCCTTTTTCTTGTAGGTTTAGTCTTTATGAATGAGTTTTTTCTATACCAGCTCAATAGAATCACCACATTCTTCTTATTTATCCTTTTCAAGCTTTCAGGACTAATCCTAATTAGCTATAGTGCAACTAATTTATATATCTATAACTATTTTATGGAAGAAAAGTAAGAGCTTTGGATTTGGGGCTTTAAAAAAGAATAAAAAAAGAGAGGTAATTTTAAATCACTTGTTTTAATTGTTTCACTACGAAAAAATGGTTCTTTTCCATTTGAGAATCTTGAAAAGAAATTCGTCTATTTTCATCAATCTCGTCGAGAAAGGTCCTACATTGAGGACAATAATACATTTCTAACTTAGAATGCATTATAATCCCAATATCAAGCAATACTTCATCGAATACGGGATGCAATACCTTATTACATACTGCACATCTCTCATTAGACACATTTTCACATAGGATCGGCACGGAAGCCCCGTCCTTTAGGGCGGGGAGGAAGTGCCGTTAGATAGTATTAGGTGACAAAATTTAAATACTTGCGTTATCATTATCATTATAAGGTTGAGTTCTAATGAAGTTTTGTAAGACGGCACAGATACAGAT
>SHMU01000108.1 GCA_008080765.1 Promethearchaeota archaeon
CCGTTCTGCTCACATCTGGTTGAAAATGAAGCGTGCACAGCCGATGGTGTCGTGTATTTGAATCCGTTGCTTCTCGTTCGGGAATATCCGTAACTTGATGGCTTTACTCATCTATATATAGGAAAACAAATCATCACACTTAAATAGAGTAGAGTGTGATGCTTTTCGGATTTTTTTTGTTCCAAAAAAATAGACCTCAATTCATCTCCACCTTGAAAGCTGGAGTGTTCTTGAGGGGTCATGATAAAAATTTTTGCACTGATATATATCATATAGGCTGAAGTTACGATTATGAGGATAATAAATGTATAGAGAAAAGAACCGACAACATTGAGAGTTGGAATATTATTAGGCGCTTCTTGAACAATATTTGCGGGATCTAATGATGCCCATATAAGTGATGTAGTCAAAATGGTATTAATCACTAGTTTAAGGGGATCCACTTTGTCATGAGCTAATAAATCTGAAAGAATTTGCCATAAGAATAGGATAGCTCCAAAAGTGATAAGTGTATTTTCATAGCTGACATTTAACTGGACAAATCTGGACAGTCACGAGCCCAAAGTATTATGGGCAGAAATGTCCAGATTTTTAGTGACTGTAAAACCAAATAAAAACGGACTTAAAAAGAGTTTAGAGAAAGCCATTAAAAGAGGTGAAATAGCAACAGAAAGCCACGTTAAAGCAAGAATTAGACATAGTCGTTGGCGATTATTAAAATACTTTCTAAAGGAAAGGAATGCTGCGCTGGCTGCGAATACTGCTGCCAGCAAATCAATATAAAATTCGATGGTAACATTTAATACCATATTAAAAACCCCTGAAATGTGAATAATTTTTTATTGTAATATAAGGATAATCATTATTAGCTTATATAAATATGATGAGTTAGATTATTTCTTCTTTTTCGCTTGAAAAATAAGAAATTTTTTAAAAATCTTTTCAATTTTAAATTTAAAATCTAAAATACGCTTAGAAAGAGCTCAGAAGATAAATTTAAAAATTTTTATAGTATACATACTTTTTATAGAAATAATGGAACTGCCAAAATATAGTATTGGTACTGGAGATCGATTCGGTCAACAAGGAAAGGCATTATTAAATGCTGTAATGAAGGCCGCACAAGAACAAGTAGATCTCACGATTGTGTGGAATAAATCAGAACGAGAGCATGAAATTATTGGAACAGAACCTAAAGATGTATATATTGAAGTTCAAAATGCTGTAGAGGAATTAAATTATCAAGGAAAATATTTTATAGATGCGGATCATATTGGTCTTTCAAATGTAGACAAATTTATTGAATACAGTAACTATTTTACTTTAGATGTTGCTGATTTTATAGGAAAATCTGCTCCTAAAAAAGAATTGGATTTATTTATAGAGCTATGCGAACAATATATAGGAGAAATTAAGATTCCTCACATAAATACACCATTATTCGCAGATTCAGAAAAAATACATGAGATTGCTCGAAAATATTTGGTTGCTGTAAAAGAGGCTGGAAAAATATATCGCTATATTGAGAAAAGAAAAGGAAAAGAGAATTTTATAACAGAAGTCTCGATGGATGAAACCGATAACCCCCAGAATCCTTTAGAAATCTTTTTTATTTTATATGCAATATCAGAAGAGAATATTCCAATCCAAACCATCGCTCCAAAATTTACGGGATCTTTTTTTAAGGGAATTGATTATATCGGGGATCTTACTCAATTTAGCACGGAATTTAAAAATGATTTGGCAATTATTCAATTTGCTATCAAAGAATTCGGCTTGCCACAAAATCTAAAATTAAGCATCCATTCAGGAAGCGATAAATTCTCGCTTTATGAAATAATTAATCAAAGTATAAAGAAATTTAGTACAGGTGTTCATATAAAAACTGCAGGAACTACTTGGCTTGAAGAATTGAAGGGCTTAGCCTTAGCCGGAAATGAGAGTTTGAAAATAGTGAAAGAAATCTACAAAAAAGCTTATAAGCGTTATGAAGAGTTAGCTACCCCTTATTCATCAGTCATTAATATAGAAAAAGGGGCTTTGCCCCCACCAGCCATGGTAAATTCGTGGTCCGGAAAAAAAGTTGCAAATAGGTTAAACCATGAGCCCAAAAATGAAGTCTTTGATAAGAATTTTCGTCAGATGCTGCACATCGCGTATAAAATTGCGGCAGAAATGGGAAAAAGATTCATAAATGCCCTAAATAGTCATCAAGACCTAATTTCAGAACATGTTACTTATAACATTCACGAAAAACATATTAAAAAAATCTTTTATTAATCATAGCGATTGTAGGCTTCTCTAGTTACATGCGTGTGGATATATGTTTGGTCTCCAATAGTAATTTTTTCCTTTATTACATCTTGAAGCGTTACATAATCGCCAAGGATACTGTTTTTCGAAATGATCTTTTCTAAATGACTGCCATCACCAATAACAAATTCAGATAAAATACACCTATTAATTATGCACTCATCTCCGATAGAGACGTTTGGTCCAATAATGGAATCCTTTATTTTCACATCTTTCCCTATAAAAACAGGAGGGATAATCTTAGAATCGATAATATTATTGGTTTGAATTAAGTTTTCATAAAGGGGATTTTCAACTTTCACCTCGGAAAGAAGATAGCGATTTCCCTCTAAGAGCGATTCTGGTCTACCAAAATCCAAGATTTCAGCAGTCATCTCGTTTACTTTAATTTTTTTCCCTTCTTCTAATAATTTTTTTATTATAGGCGTAAATTGATGTTCTTGCCCATTTATCAACTCAATTTTGTTCTGATCTTCAAGCAATTTGAAAAGACGGGGTACTACCTTCTTGCTAAAAATATAAGCTCCCGAAACGGCTAAATCGGAAATAAATTCTTGAGGTTTTTCCACAATATCGGTAATAAATCCCTCCCTATTGACGATAGTTACACCATAAAATTGAGGGTGTTCTACCTTTTTGGTATTAATAATCCCATCACATTGGTGCTGGTGAAAGTTTAACAGAAGGGGAGAATAATCGTTCATTGGTAATCTATCGCTGAGACAAATGAAAATATCATCATTATCCACCAACTCCTTAGCTAATAAAATAGCATCGCCAAGTCCAGAAAAATAAGGGGTCTCATCTTGATAACCTAAAGGGGTTTGTTTTTTAAATTGAATATTAAAATAATCGGAGTAATTATTTGTAAGATAATCGGTAATCTGCCGTAATTTATATCCTACAATAAATATAATAGTGGTACCTTTGGGAAAGTTCTTCTTTAACTTAATGAGAATATGGTCAATTAAACGCTTTCCGGCAATCTTAATGAAGGCTTTCGGTTTGGAAAAAGTAAAGGGTTGAAGACGCTTACCAACGCCCGCTATTGGGAAAATTATGTGCATAATAGTTCTCTATTTTTTGCAATTTGAAATTTTAACTTATAACTCTAATAGTTCTCTTAAGAGGAGATAGTACTTTAACACTTTTATTTTTTCTTTAATCCTTTTTTTAAGTTTTTTTAAATAATAGGAGTTAGAACTAGTCAAGGATTTTCCCTCTAATTTCTTATTTAAGGCAATACGGGTTTTTTCTTCCAATAATCTAGGGGGTATTTGACGGAATTTTTTAATTAAATCTTTTTTTTGAGCTTTTTGTATTGAATTTCTACCGATTTGAGATTCTTCTTCATCAAGAATTCGATATAAATTTTTAATCCATGTTCTAATCTTAGTTCTATCTCCTTTTAGATACGTTCTTGCATTTAACCACGCATTAAATTCGACCACCTTTTTTAGAAAATAATCATTTTCTGGAACGCTATTCTTATCTTGAGTTTCCTCATTTGTATTATCGGTAATTATCGTCTTAATAACATTTTTCTTCAACTCTTGTCGTTCTTCTTCCGATAAATCTGAGATTTTTAGCTTGTGTAATTCATTTTGTGAAAACCAATCATCAATCTTCATAAATTTTTCATCCATGCTAAAGAATGATTTATTAACTTAGTTATTGATATATCTTGCATATTTATAAAACAAACGAGGGTTTTAATTTTCTTTATTTACCAATTATTAGGTGTTGTATAGTGAAATTAAAAATAGATATTGCCTTAAGCTAAAGAGTATTTGTGGGTAAATATGCATTGAATCTATCCAATATATACATGTATTTTTTTCTATTTAAATGACTCACTGATACTTTAATTGAAGTAAAGTATAATTATTGAGAAACCTTAATATTATTTGGATGATTAAAGCAATCATTTTTGACTTTGGATTTACTCTTTTCTATTTTACCGATGCTTCTTTAGAAAAATATTTACATTGTTATCAAAAAGGGCTAGACAAAGCGATAGATGTTTTAAAGGAAAGGGGAATACTTAAACATAAAGCAGATAGTGAAATATTCAAAAAAAAAATTAATTCTCTTAGAAGCAAATATTTTGCTGAAAGTATGAAAGATCACAAAGAATATCCAACTCTTTCTATTTTTAAGACCATTTTTGATGCAATGGGGATAAATAATATTGACAAAGAGTTATTAGATCTGCTTACCACTATTTATCATTCATACGAAGCTGAGGAGTGGCAACCATTTTTGAAGACGAAAGAAACATTAGAGAGATTGGCAAAAACTTCGAATATTAAATTAGCACTCCTTTCTAATCACCCCCATCATGAGACCATAAAAAGATTAATTGCAAAACATAAATTATCACATTATTTCGATGCTATTATTACCTCTGCTTTATTCGGTAAGAGAAAACCTCATGTTGAGATCTTTAACTATACCATACAACAAATGGGATTAAAAAAACAAGATAAGAAACATATACTAATGTGTGGTGATGAATACGCAGATATTATGGGTGCTCATCGAGCAGGACTCCAAATGGTGCTTTACGAAAGAAAATATAAATTTCCTTATGAAAAAGAAATTACTTTAACTGATTTAAAAATGATTCAAGAAATATCTGAGATTTTGAATATTATAGAACTTGAAGAGTAAAGTTTTTACATCAGCATCATCAAAAAGATCGATCTGGAAAATTGTATATTTAAGATAGAAAGCCAAGAATTAGAAAGCGACCCTGGAGGGACTTGAACCCCCGATATCTGGCTCCGCAAGCCAGCGCCCTATCCAACTGGACCACAGGGTCAAATCTGGTTTTATTACTATTTCTAATAATGAATGGTTAAAATATTTAATTGAAGATAATTAATTGAAAATAATGAAAGATTTTAGTTAAAATTATTTGGATTGTATATGCTTGTGATATTTGATATGGATGGTGTTCTAGCCGATACTGCTCCTATTCATTTTAAAAGCTGGCAAATGCTTGCTGATAAAATAGGAGAACAATTTACCAAAGAATTTTTTGAAAATACATTTGGTCAAAGAACCATTCCAATTATAAAACAATTGGTAAATAGAAATGTTAAGAAAAATAAATTACAGAAATGGGCAGAGTTAAAGGAGAAATATTATAGAGAGTTGATCAAGGATAAAATAGAACCCATTCCCGGTGTTATCTCATTAATAAAAGAATTGAAAGAAGAAAAGGTGCCCCTCGCAGTAGGCTCGAGTGGTCCTCTACAAAACGTTACCCTTCTATTAGAAAGTTTACAGATTAAAGATGTTTTCGATGTCATAATAACAGGCGCAGACGTTAAGAAGGGAAAACCCGATCCTGAAGTGTTTCAAATCATCCAAGAACAACTTCAAATAAGTCCAGACAAATGTATTGTGATTGAGGATGCTCCCGTGGGTATTAAAGCCGCAAAAAATGCAAGAATGAAAGCTATTGCGCTAACAACCACCCATAAAAAGGAAGAATTGAAAGCGGCAGATCTTATTTTGGAAGATCTTTCCCAAGTAAATTATCAGAAACTAAACCAATTAATTAAATCATAAATAAAATCTCTTTCATATAATTATGATTATTGTATGTCTTGGTGACTCTCTTACCTCGGGTTTTCCCGGATATTCACCGGGAATTAATGGGATTTCCGATGGATATGGAAATCCTCAATCTCAATACGAATATTGGCTCAAAAAGTTCTGTTTGGAATATTTAGAAAAAGATTTAGGTTCTTTAGAGGACTCTATCATTGAAAATCTGCAATTCATCAATAAAGGCATTCCCGGTGAGCTAACGCAGAATCTTCTTAATCGCATACATCATGATGTAATAAACCGCAAACCAAAACCACATTATTCTATTATTCTCGGAGGAAGTAATGATTTAGGGTGGGGAATCCCTTCCAAAACGATATTAAACAATATACAACAATTACATAAAATCTCTCGTGAACATAATATTATATCAATTGGAGGTACTATTCCTCCTATTAGAGGAGAATTAACTCACTCAAATTATAAAGAGAAAAAGGGCATGATAAATCAGAATTTAAAAACACATTTTAATGCTCAAAAAATACCCTTTGCAGATTTATTTAGCGGTATGAGTAATGAGAAAGGAAATTTAAGAAAAGAATATGCATATCCCGATGGGCTACATTTTACCGTGGAAGGGTATAAAAAAATGGGAAAGTTATTATTTCAAGAGGTTGTTAAAAATATTCTTAAAATGGAGTTTTTTTAAGTGTCTATATCATTTTGCTAAATTGTATATTTATAAAAACCATGACTTTAAGTAATGTTGACAGTATTGAAACCTTTCTTTTCAACCACTTTTAATCCAATATTACAAATTCTTTTTGCTAACTTATCAATCGCCCATTTTTCATATCCCTTCACGTAAGTAGAGAAGGTATTTTGTAAAGGGACTTTCCATTTTGAAGGAATTTTATTAGCTCCTATTTGCGCACCAATAATTGCCCCTATATTGCCACAATTGCAATCAGTATCTAAACCCATTGAAGCTGCTAAACCTATAGATCGTCCTAAGGGATCTTCATTATTTGCTGCATAGAGCAATGCTAAAGTAATAATGCCCGCATTTGGTAAAACATGTACTCCGGATACAAATCGATTCAGAAATTTTATACTTCGTTCACTAAATTTCGATTCATTTGCAATTATTATATTTCTCCTCATATCATGCCAATGTTGGATTAATTTCTGCCTTGCCGTTCGAAAATCCTTCGGGTACCTTTTCCACAGATGAATTGCTAATTTCACCATTCTGCTATATAAACTTTCCCTTGCAGAGGGTAAATACTTTAGGGCAGTATCTATATTTTTTCGAATATCTGCTTGAAAGAATGCTTGTGCAATCATAATCGCAATAAATTGTTCCCCTTCAATCCCTATACCTGCATGGGAAATACAGCCATCCAGTTCTGCGTATTTACTTGCTATCTGAGGCAATCCCGGAGATATTTGCCCCCATATATCTGCACGCATTTGGGCTCCTATGGCATCATAATAAATATTTCTATATTTTCCCGAAGCAGGAGGAGGGATTCCTGCTCTTAAATTTTTTAGCGCTACCTTTTCGGCAGTAAAATTCTTTTTATAAAGCAAATTAACCCATTCTTGTGCGATATCTTTAGAGGTTAGATTAATACCTTTTTTTTCCGACGCCGCTTCTAATGCGACTAGGCTACAAATCTCATACATTTCGTCATCATTTACATAGTCCACGTCGATTGGTTTGGGATAATATTCTAACTCTCCGTAGAACAGTTTTATGAGAGTGTATGGTTTAAATTCTAATGGGGCACCTACAAAATCGCCCGAAATTCTTCCCAGCCAAGAACCATAGACCTTATTGTAATATTCCTCTTTTGTTAATCTTCTCATCTTTTTCCTCGAATCTTAATTGATATAGGGAGGGATTTAATCCATATATTGGAGTATTCTGTTTAATAGATTGAAAAAAAGAACTAATTAGCTTCGGACTCATAATTCCTGATCCTTTTAATTCCGAAATAATTGAGTTGACCTTGTCAACCAAGTGCATTTCTTCAGAAAACATTTTAATTTTAAGTCCATCTATTAAATAATGAATTGAGTGGTTATATAGTTTGCTGGTAAGCTTTGGCATTAATTTATAATGGGGATCTCCGATATTTTTGAAAGTAGTAGTAATGGCTTTTTCACTGTTCCAAAATCCTGACTTTAGTGCTTCTGTTACCAATTGTTTGATAATAATAGGCATTTGAAAGGTTTCATTGGGCGCATTTAGAAAGTTTATATCACCCCATTCTAAAGTCATACCAAACGTTTTTTTTGATATGAGTAACTTTTTATCTTGCAGAAAAAATATAAGATCCATTACATCATTATTCTCGGCAAGCTGTTGTATTAATTTATAAGAAATAATTCTATTTTTTAAACAATAATATAATACTCTTGATAAGCTCTTTATTGAATCTTTAGCATCAAAATTGCTTTCCTCACAAAAATGTCGATTCAATGCTTTCTTTAAATTTTCAATCATACTTTCCCACAATCTAAACAGAGTTATTAAAGCACAGAAAAATAAGTATTTTATTAATAATCAGTAAATCACTAAATCTTTTTTGAAAACCCACTTTTTTAAAAAACTACAATAAGATAAAAATAGCAGAATGGATTTTATATATTAAAAGTTTATTGAGAACGAAAATTAAACAAATCATAAGGATGTGTTCATGATACATGGCTTATTATAGAGGGTATATCTTAATTCGTCTAAAAATCGTTGGAAAGGAATGGAAGGTCGTAGAAAAATTGAACGGGTTAAGTTCCAAAGAAAAAGGAGAGGATTGGAAAGTCACCTATGCGACGGCTATCTATGGAGGATGGGATGTCATTGTAGAATGTGCATTTACCAATTTAAATGAATTGGATAAGATTGTCACCTACTGTAGAACAGACGAAGAGCTGTCGAATTGGATTGAGGAGACCACTACTCTCATGGGGACTAAGGACGATTTTGAATTAGGAGATAACTAATTTTTATTTTCACGTCTTTTCTTTTTATTAATTTTACCATTTTAACCATATACTTTAATTTTAAGAAAAATTTTCTAAAAGCGAAGTAATCAAATATTTTTACATTTGTATATTTCGAAATTATTTAATCTCAATGAAGGAGAGAAAAATAGGAAAACGGGAATAGAAAAGATTTTTTGACAAAAAACATTATAACTCACATAGAAAAGGTTTAACAAGAAAAGGTTTTCAGTTTGAATGAAGCTCAACAAAAAGAGATAGAAAAAATCCTTTTAATTAGCGGTTTAAAAAACGCAGTGGAGTTTAACGGAAATCCTAATAAAAAGGCAATTATGGGTAAATTAATGGGACAGAGACCAGATTTAAGACCATTTGCAAAAAAAATTCTGCCAATTCTCGATGAAATAGCAGAAAAAATATCAAAACTTAGTGTTGAAGAACAGAAAAAACATCTTTTAGAATTAGATCCAACCGCGTTCAAAGAGGAGGAAACCCATGAGGAAGAAAAGGGACTGCCAGAGTTGCCTAACGTAGATAATTATGATAAAGTGGTGATGAGACTAGCACCTTATCCAAGCGGAGCACTGCATATCGGAAATGCCCGTATGGTTATTCTAAATGATGAATATATTAAAAAATATGATGGAGAATTAATCTTGTTTTTTGATGATACCATCGGAAGCTCTCAACTACTTAGAGAACAAAATCCAGAGAAAGCAAAATATGTACTCCCTGAATCGTATGATTTAATTAAAGAAGGATTGGAATGGTTGGATGTTACCTATAGCAAAATATATTATAAAAGCGATAGATTACAGCATTATTATGAGTATTGTGAATCCCTCATTAAGGAAAACATGGCATATATATGCTTTTGTTCAGCAAAAGATTTTAAGGAGAATTATATAAATCAAAAAAAGGAATGTCCTCATCGGAATCATACAATCCAAAGAAATTTAGAAGAATGGGATCGGATGCTTGGAGGGTCATATCGAGAAACTGAAGCGGTTGTCAGATTAAAAACTGGCATGGATCATAAAGATCCCGCCTTACGAGATCAGATTATAATGAGGATTTCAGAAGCTGCTCATCCCCGAGTAGGTACTAAATATCTGGTATGGCCAATGTTAGAATTCTCTTGGGCAATTGATGATTATTTAATAGGAGTCACCCATATCTTACGGGGATCTGACCTCGTTAAAGAAGATTATATTGAAGATTTTATTTGGAACCATTTCAATTGGAAAAAGGCGCAATTTCTCCATTATGGTAGAATAAACTTTCCTGACATGAAATTAAGTAAAACAAGTGCGCGTAATAAGATCCAAAAAGGAGAATTCGATGGTTGGGAAGACCCGAGAACATGGAGTCTTCAATCATTAAAAAAGAGGGGGATCCGCCCCGAAGCATTACGAGCAACTTTGTTGGATCTAGGCATGTCCCTTTCCGGAATCACATTTTCTGTAAATTGGTTATATTCCAAAAATCAAAATATTATAGATGAAATTTCGGATAGATACTTTTATGTAGAAAATCCTGTGAAAGTTGAGGTTAAAAATGTACCATTTAAAGAAAAAATCGCAGAACCGTTGTTGCTTCCCACTAAAGCTGAAAAAGGTACGAGGAAAATAAAAGTAGAATCAGAAGAGGGAACGATATCAATTTACATTTCTCAGAAAGACGCCACTAATCTCAAAGAGACCAAAATTATTAGATTAAAAGATCTTATTAATATAAACATAGATAAAATTGATTTACAAAGCGACCATATTACAGCAAACTATGAAAGCACCGAATTAAATCGGGAATACCCTATTATCCAGTGGGTGCCAGAAAAGCATAATATCCCCGTAAAAATACTAAAACCGGATGGAACAATATTAAATGGTCTTGGAGAAGTCAATCTGAAGAATATCCCAATGAATAAAACCATTCAATTTGAACGCTACGGTTTTGTTAATCCTATTCGTCTTGAAAATGGAGAGTTGTTTTGCTATTTTACCCATTAATACACTTAATTTATAAGATAAAGATTTAAAACTATTCTCATATACACATTAATAACCTAATAAGGAAAAAGAGGAGAAAAAGTGTCCGATAAAAGCAATGATGAAAGAATAAATTGGGTTTATTGCCCGCGATGTGGATATAAGCTTTCAGAAGGCTCTCCAGATATTGCCGAATGCCCTTCTTGCGGATTAAATTTTCAATTACTAGGATCAAATGCTCAAGTAAAGGAAATGCTTCCCAACACTTCCCAGAAGAAGGAAAAAATTAAATTGAAAGAAGAGGAAATAATAAATAATCCCAAAGCATTTTGGAGACCGAAGGCTTCAATATTTTGGCCTCTTATTAGTTTAATAATCATGAGTCAAATCCTCGGTGTGATATTAATTATACTAGTTTTTGCAGGAGTTGCTTCCTTCGAATCTCTTCTTTCTCCGGGTTTTATTATAGTAAGCTCGATCGCAGAGTTAGTATTTATGGTTGTTCCTGTGCTATATGTTGGGCAATATCTTCAAAATCCTTCTTTTAAAAATAGAGCAAAATTTTTAGGGGTTTTTATTCGCAAGGAAGAACGTTTTTTTACCCTAAAAGAGAGTCTACTCGGCATAGGATTTGCAGTAGTATGTGTGTTTATTGTTAATTTACTCTCGCTCGTATTAGAGATTATATTCAATCCAGTTCTTCCTACTAATGTTCCCACCGATGAAATTGATGTTATGTTTTCCTCTTCCAATCTTATTGAGACCATTTTGTTATCAATAATTATGATTGTAATTATTGGTCCTTCAGAAGAGATTGCATTTAGAGGATTCATGCAGAGAGGGCTAGTGAGGAGTTATAATAAAAAAAAAGGGATCTGGATTACGGCAATTATTTTTGCCCTTATTCACGTGGTTACAGTATTGGTAGATATTCCAAACTCTCCAATCTCCACCATCGTCTATTTTTTCGTGCTTTTTGCCCCTTATTTGTTAATATCACTAATTTTGGGATACTTGTTTAGCTGGCGAAATGAAAATTTAATTGCCCCCATTCTAACGCATGGCGTATACAATGCAATAACGGTTATCTTAGCATTTCTTGCATATCGTTTTTCTAACATCATATTATGGCTATTTTTTATAGCAATTGGGGTAGTATCCCTCTTATGTTTCTTAATCTATTATTATCTCGAGAAATCTTACATAAGGGAAATTGAAAATTAATAAAAATAGTTTTGATCATATTATTTTTTCCCAATTTAATCACATTTCATTTTATATTACAAAATATGTGATTTTTAAATAGCAGCTAATAGAAAATGTAATATGAATCGAGCAAAAGTGAAAGCACAAGAAGAGGGAGGTCTATTAAAAAAATTAAAGTCCATCTGTTTTGAATACTATAAGCAAGGCTTTCTTTTTGGGCATTATATTTTAAATAATGGATTATATATGTCCAAAGAACAATTAAAATCATTAATTCTAGAAGATTATAAATTATTTTTTGATTCACACAACGACGAACATCTATCTATCATTCAAAATAATACGAAGGAACCAAATTCGTATCGGCTAACTTTTTCGGATCTCATTAAAGAAAATGGAAAAGATAAAAGTATCCCTCACCCTCAACTTAACCCAAATAAAATTTTAACCATTTGTCCATTATGCAACAAGACAATATATGCAAGCGAGATAGATTTTGAAGATATAGACCTTTCTAAACTGAACAGCTATCCATTTGATTATGTCTATGTTCATTCAACAGAAAAATACCCTCTTCATGCACTTTTGATGTATTTTGATGCCCATTTGAATGTAAGAGGAAGAAAAGTAGCCAAATTTACGAATATTAAGGTTTAAAGAGATTTAGAAAATAAATTGAAGATCAGATACCTATAAAATATTTAGAATTTTTTAGTTTGTTTTTTATTATTTTAACTAAACCATAGCTCAAGGTTAAGGAAATTGCTGAATAACCAAAGCTTAATAAGAGAAATAATCCAAGTGATTTATTTCCAAAAATATCAATAAAAAGAATATTTAGTTGTTGAATTAATGGTCCAAATAGACCATGGACATAATATATTCCTCCTGAAAAGATACCTAATTTCCATAAGAAAGTTGTAACACTTCCGCGGATTGACTTCTTTTCTTTTTCTTCTTTTTGAGCTTTTATATTTCTCTCCATACTCGATTTATTAATTAATTCTTTATCGAAAGGTAATTCACTTTTATAGAAAAGAGAAATGATAACTATTAAAAAAATGCTAGAAAATAAATATGAACGAAAATCAATAATAAAAAGATATAATAGAAATAATGCAATTAACAATATTTTTGCAAAATGATTTTCTTTTAATAAAGATAAAATCCTTTTATCTTTTGCACAAACCATCCCAAAAATGAAAAAAACAACATATGTATAAAATAGATGTCAATTACCCCGCCTTGAAAGGCGGGGCTTGTGGCTCAAATCCCCATCAATTCTCCTAAAAGCTTCTGGTTCATCATCGTCCACATCTAAGGGGCTAATTGACACATAGCCCGTGTCCTTCGGATATACCGAGGGACAACTGCCCGATCTCTGATAT
>SHMU01000109.1 GCA_008080765.1 Promethearchaeota archaeon
ATCTGTATCTGTGCCGTCTTACAAAACTTCATTAGAACTCAACCTTATAATGATAATGATAACGCAAGTATTTAAATCTTGTCACCTAATACTATCTAACGGCACTTCCTCCCCGCCCTAAAGGACGGGGCTTCCGTGCCGATCCTATGGTGAATAAATATCCCGATAAAAATCGAGACTGGAATGATATATGTTTTTTGCAAGTCATTCGATTGATTTTTTTTTAGACGAAAAACTAATTCGTTCATAGATAACAATCCAATTAAACATATACACGGAAAAATTAATGTATGCCCAATATATCTCCCATCTCCTAATCGAAATAATATTAAAAGCAGCTTATCGATAATATCCGGTAATATCGCCCCAAGAGCTAAGCAGAATCTATTTATTTTGAAATGTTTCTTTAAATAGGGAATTTCAAAGATTAAGAGCGGTATAGCTACATGAAATATGAGAAACATGGTACTTTCAAATACTCTTCAATACTGATTTAAAAAATCAATTATCCAAAATGAATATTATGACTATTGAGTAGTGGTAAAATACTCCCAAATCCTTTTCAAATTATAGAGCTTATTATGAATGAGTATAAAAAGGAGCATAGCAAATCCCGCGATTTCAGAAAAGATTAGGATAGGATTTGAGAGAAATTCTATTAACCAACTATTGACTGCGGCCCCAAAATGTGGAAAATAATAATATTTTTTGTATTCAATAAAAGGATAGAATAGAGGAATGGTAGGTAAATCTAATAATAGATGTATAAATGATCCAATAAAGAAGGAAAAAGCAATCGAGTAGCTATTTTTAATCCGATCTTCAATCTTAGCATAGAGCAATAATTTATTGAGTAAAACTATCAATAGCGTCGTGATTAGCACAAAAAATAAGCTATGGAATATAAATCTTCCATCTCCAATCCCAAAAAATAAAAATACTTTATCTATCACATCTGGCAATAGAGAAGCAATTAAAATAGTGAGCCTATTGATCTGGATTTGCTGCTTAATATAAGGTATTTCAAAAATAATCAAGGGAAGTGCCATATGAAATAAGAATAACATACAGTTTCAACTAGTCAAAAAATTTTCATACAAAGGTTGACATGTATAAAAAATTGCTCCTCTCGTGTGTTTTATAAATGATGTAAAGGTACTATATAATAAAAATATTAATATATAATACTTAAGGTGGAGAGCAAAAAGCCCCTTAACCACTTCATAACGAATCGGAAAAGAAAGCACCGAGGATTTCCCTCAATTGTGGAATCAAATACCCAGTTCGGGTGCATAAAAAGAAGGATAGAGGGCAGCAAGGACCTATACCTCGCCCGTTTCTCTAACGACGGGTTGGAATAAACTGTACACGTTTGTTCACTTTTATAGTTAGAAGGAGTGTCCCAAAAAAACCATGGTCGAAGTGTCCCACTTTTTCTTTGGGTTAAAGACGACTCCTACGGGAATGTGTGAGCATTTTTGAATTATAACAAGTGAACTCTAAAAAAGATAGTATGTATGACGCAAAAGATATTCACTGTGTAGTCCTAAAGCCTTTTCTTGCTGTATGAAGAGAGTATTTAAAAAAGGAAAATGTAGACATTTGGGACAAAAGGGATACTCTTTTTTGGGACCCCCCTTTAGAGTAATAATTACCTCATTAAAATCCATATAATGCCCGAAAGAAATTGAAAATATTTTCCCAGAAGAATACTAAAATAAATATGATCGCAACTTGAATTGTAATAGAAATAGAACGTTTTATTAAATAACTGTAAGGAATTAATTGTCGGGAATATATTCCCAATTGCTTGAAAAGACCTACAATATCAATGATCTTATGATCTTTTTTATGTTCTCGATAGTATATTTGGAATATTTCTTTAATGTCCTTGCTGGAATACTTTGGGTTATATTGCTTTAATAAAGCTACAATTCCTGCAGCAATAGCTGCTGACACACTAGTACCTGTTAATTTAATAGTATGATCTTTTAATATTGGAATATCAATTTTAGATCCCGGAAAATAGATTTCGGGTTTATGTGTTCCTTTTAGGGTTGGTCCTCTTCCACTAAAAGAAGAGAGAGTACCATTTTTTTCAAGGGATCCTACGGTAATGATTTCCTCCAATGCTCCAGGACTTCCTATTGATGATGGAAAGGGTCCGTTGTTTCCCGAAGGCGCTATCACGATAATTCCCTTTTCTATTAATACTTTACATGCCATACATAAAATATCTTTTCCATCCGAAGATTCTAATGATGAAAAAGAAATCAGAAGGATGTCCATGTCCAATTGTCCTTTTACAATATCATCCAAAATATTTAGCACACTTGAAAAATAAAAGATATCTTGTTCATCTGAAATTGGGAAATCAATTATTGTTGCATCAGGAGCAATACCCAATCTTATATTGTTTTCATCTTTAAGTTTATTACAAATGATTGATGCCATCAAGGTGGCATGAGTAATATCTCGCCTTTTATTTACCATTCGTTCTTTTTTGATGGTACTGATCTTAATTTTTTCTTCAAATTCTTCGATGATTGATTCAAAAAAACTTTCATAATAGGTTTGAATTCCTGTATCTATTAATCCTATATTAATATTTTTTCCTGTATATTTAATTTGAGATTGTTTATACTTATTTAATTGAATAATCTCATTGACATTTTTTAGACACAGATAAAGTTGTTGATCTTCTTCAATTCGTTTCACTAATTCATCATTCTGAAATTTATGAATCTCTGCTAAGGATAAATTTACATTAATAGAGGGAATGATAGTAAATTGATTAATAAGATCTACTTCTTTATTCTGGGATATAAAAATCGCTCGATCGGTTATGTTTTCAAAAGAAATAATAACACGGAATTTTGTTTCGCTGAATATCTCTTCATCAAGAAGATCTTCTTGAGATATTCTTGGTATTTTTTCTTTTATTTTCCTAGCAAACAAGGAATAAAGTTTCGATGTATTCATAATTGAGAAGGTATAGAAACCATTATCTATTATAAATAAATAATGAGAACTATTTGAATTTATATTTATAACAATTTGAATTGTTACATTAAATCTCTTATTATTTAAAGGTAATATCTTTGTATAAATAGAGCTATGTACTGGGTGTAGATTATATTTTATGGTAAATTGGCAAGAATGGATCCATGTAGAAGCACCAAGGATTCTAAAAAAATGTGGAATTAGACCCGGGGATATGGTTATTGATTTTGGGTCAGGAATTGGTGATTATACAATCCCGACAGCATTCCTAATCACAAATGGTAATCAAAAAGGAAAAATTATTGCGATTGATGACGATAAGAATAATGTGAATAAATTGAGGAAGAGAGCCCAAAAATATAAAATTTCGGAGGTAATTACAAACATTTTGAATGAAAAAGGAATAATAATTAATGTTGCGCCCGAAATTGCTGATGCTGTTTTGATATTTGATGTATTACACTATTTTACAAAAAATGAAAGAGCTCAATTATATTCTGAAATTTATAGAGTTTTAGTTTCAAATGGCTTGTTTATCACATTTCCAAATCATCATAAGAACTCCTATCCTCTCTGGGAATTAGCCAATATGACACTAAATGATATTATCGATGAAATAGAAGCTCTTCACTTTCAATTGAATCATACCTGGAAAGGAAAATTAATTCACGATCATGCTTGGTATACAGGAACTATTCTTTCCTTTCGAAAGAAATAGTTTTACTCTCCGACTTTTCTGCAAATCAATTACTTTTAGAATTGAGAATTTTTCATGAAAATCTGTGCATCCTCTTTAGAGAAAAACACTAACCGAACTTTTTCAATTGAAGGATAATTATCCAGAGAGGTTTTTAAGGTGTTTGATACGACTTTTGCTGCCTTTTTTTTTGGAAATCCATACACTCCAGTTGAGATTGCAGGAAAAGCAATTGTCATACAACCATTTTCTTCGGCTACTTTTAAACTATTTTTATAGCAATTAGCCAATTCTTCATTAGGATTTGGAGATTGCTTATAAATAGGTCCTACTGTATGAATAACCTTTGGTTTTAAATTTCCACCGCTTGTAATAACAGCTTTACCTGTTGGTAATCCATCCGGATATTGTTCCTTTCTGATTTGTGTACATTCTTCCTTAATTTGTGGACCACCCGCTCTATGAATGGCTCCATCTACGCCTCCCCCACCCATAAGAGTCGATTTTGCTGCATTTACAATGGTATCAACGGATTCTTTTGTAATATCTCCCACATCAACCTCTATCTTTCCATTCAAAAATTTTTTTAACATTTTCCCTATGATTTTGATTTCTTTGTTTTATACATAACCCATTCTAATGATTGGAATATTATAAATAATTAAGGTCTAAAAAAATTTAGAATTTGTATCTTTCCAATACTTCTTCTACTGTATGGTTTTTATGAACGATTTGACAAATAGCTTCTACTAATTTTGTAGGGTCTTTGGATTGGAATACATTTCTCCCAAATGCTACTCCAGCCCCTCCTGCTTGGATTGAATCTGATACCATTCGCAAGAGCTCTTCGGTAGTATCCATCTTAGGACCTCCCGCAATAATGACAGGTACATGAACGCTCTTTACGATATATTTAAAAGAATCTACATCCCCAGTATAATTTGTCTTTACTATATCTGCTCCTAATTCTGCTCCTGCTCGAACGGCAATATTTACTACGTCTGGATGATGTTCCTCATCTATTTTTCTTCCTCTAGGATAGATCATTGCTAATAATGGCACACCCCACTCACGACAAGATTCTACTACTTTATGGGCATCTTGAAGCATTTCGGGCTCATCATCAGCTCCAATATTAATATGAATCGATACTGCATCTGCCCCCATCTTTAATGCTCGTTCTACTGAACAAACAAGAACTTTCTTATTGGGATCAGGAGCTAATTTGGTTGCGCCCGATAAATGGATGATTAATCCAATATCTCGTCCATGTTTTCTATGTCCAGCTCCCACCATACCAGAATGTTCTAATACAGCGTCAGCACCGCCTATTGCCACTTTATCCACCATTGAGGCCATATCTTCTAAGCCTTCAATGGTACCCATAGATAATCCATGATCCATAGGGATAATAATCGTTCTTTTCGATTCTCGATTAATAATTCTTTCAATTCGAATGCTTTTTCCTAAATTCAAATTAAATCATCTCATATAAATTAGATAATCAATTACATTAGATAATCATTTAAGGTTAATAAAACAATTATATCTATCATATCCGGAAGTGTAATGTGTTTTTTATGGAGAAAGCCCTTAAAACGGTGTTAGTCTACCCACAGCTCGAATTTGCAGGAGCACAAATTCCTACTCCTCCCTATTCAATCCTATTTATAGCAGATTATCTTTTGAAAAGAAATATAGATGTAAAAGTATTTGATTTGCGTTTTGATTCCTATCAAGAAATTAAGGAGTATCTTTCGGATAATCGCGTGGAATATGTGGGCATCTCCGCAATGACCGGTCCACAGATTAAATTTGCCCTCTTCATTAGCCACTTTTTAAAAACGCATTTTAGCACCATTAAAATAGTCTGGGGAGGGATTCATGCTACAATTCTTCCCGAACAAACCCTCCAGAATCCTTTCATCGATCTTGTAATCAGAGGTGAGGGAGAAAAACCCTATTTTCAACTAGTGTCTGGGAAAGATTGGCTAGAAATAAAGGGACTTTCCTATAAAGTGGGGAAAAAAATCTTTCACAATGAAGATGCAGAAATACTAACTAAATCTGAAATCAATGAACAAGAGATCCCGTGGGAACTAATAAATCCTCAAAATTACATCCAAAATGGCAATTTCATCATTATAACTAGCAGAGGATGCCCTTATCGTTGCTCATTCTGTTATAACAGCATTTTTAATAATATGTGGCGGGGTTGGTCAGCAGAAAAGTGTATCATGGAACTAAATAAAGCAATTGAATTGAGCGCCCAGAAAATTACATTTTATGATGATAACTTCTTTGCCAACTCGAAAAGAGTAGCCACCTTGTTTCAATATTTTAAAGAGAAAAAATTGATATGGAAAGCAGAACTCAGAGTTGATCAGTTGAATCATTCTCTTGCCCAAAAAGCAAGAGATCACGGATGCGAGCAGCTCTTCTTTGGTGCCGAGTCGGGCTCTCAAAAAGTCTTAGATATACTCAATAAAGAGATTAACGTAAATGATATCATCAAAAGTGCACGAATTACCAGAAATACAGGGATATCTGCAGATTATAGCTGGATGGTTGGTATTCCCGGGGAAACATGTACTGATGTAAGAAAAACTCTCGCGGTAATAAAAAAAATAAGAAAGATTAATCCTGAATGTGAATTCTCCGTGAAAATACTCTTTCCTTACCCGAAAACTGTTATCTATTCGCATGCCCTTAATAAAGGGTTTAATCCCCCCCAAACCTTATCTAAATGGGGAGATATACGAAGAGAAAGAGCCTCAGATTATCTCCATCACAAAAATCTTTTAGAAATGATTTCAATTACCAGTGCAATTGTAGGAAAAAATATATTTACAGAAAATAATATACCCCCCCTTAAAATTTTAAGATTTTTTGCCGATTTTCGTTGGCAAAAAGAACTATTCTCGTTTGGGCTTGAAAATCTTTTCTTTAAAATCTTTAAGGATTTGATTGACAAAATTATAACTAAAAAGAATTCCTCCTATGATCCCTTTACTCATAAAATTACGTAATTTTTGCAATTTTTAAGTGAAATAAATCATACCCTTTCATATGACTTCTCAAGATGCAAATTATAATTACAAAAAAAAACAAGAAAAGGAAGCATTTGGAGCAGATGGGCGTTTTCAAGCAATTAAAAATAATTGGAAGTTAGTGATTTTCTTAGGTTGGACAATAATAACATTTCTCTTAATTCTTTCGGGAGATGCTCAATCCTTTTTTGCGGGCATTGGGGTACTTATTTCTGCACTATCCACGTTAATATTCTGGATATTTCGAACAAAACTTCCTTTTAAAGGGAAAGAGGAAAAAAGTACTATACGATGGAAATATATTTTTCTCGGAAGTATGGGAGCTTTCTGGGTGGAATTAGAATTTTGGATTTTGGAGAAGTTAACTGGTGTGAGGCTTGCGGCAGATTCGAATTTAATAATTAATATGGTGGTTATGATGCCCTGGTATGTCGCTATGATTGCTACTCTCTGGTATGTTTCGAATAAATATGAATATAGTTATTTTGAGATTCTTTTATTGGGAGGAATTTATGACTTTTGTGCGGATGGGATTATTGGGTCATTATTTTCTGGACAATTTTCTTTAGGTACTTTACTTTTACTCATAATAATTTTTCCTCAATTTGTTCTTTGTTATTCTTTTATGGTCATTCCTGCGACATACTACTTAAAAATTCAAGAATTTGAAATTCATACTAAAAAGAATTTTAACAAATATATTTGGGCCCTATTACCGCTCATAGTGCTATTTATATGGACTTTATCAATCAATATCTATTCCGGAATAATATTAACAATTTAAAATACTAATTCTGAAATATATTAATTAAATACATTAAGAAAAGTTACATTAAGAAAAGAAAAAAAAGTAAATTTAAATAAGAATTTTTCAAATCTTACCGATTAATTACATTCTAGAATCGCTAACTGCTGGAATTTCATCTGGTTTATTTCTTTGAAATATTTCATTCATCACTCGATAGAAATCTTGTCGTCTTTGTTTAAAATGATCCTTAGGTTCATTCTTCTTCCTGTTAAGAATAAATCTCCATCTAAAGACCTTTGGTTTACCATTTTTCGTCACCAATGCCCCTTTCTTACGTTTGAACATCTCTATCTTAATCATTCCCTTGTTAGGCTTTTCATTAATT
The DNA here is from genome assembly GCA_008080765.1 of Promethearchaeota archaeon. Taxonomy (GTDB): domain Archaea; phylum Asgardarchaeota; class Lokiarchaeia; order Sigyniarchaeales; family SOKP01; genus TEKIR-8. The sequence continues at coordinate 7,884 of SHMU01000109.1, forward strand.
ATTTGATTTACATCATACCAGCGAACCCATTTGCTTTTTCCAGCTTTAATTAATGCGGTATTACCCGTCATTTTAATTCTCCATGAAAAACCATTATCACTTGCTATAATGGTTCCACGATCTGCTTGAAGTTGGCATTTTGAAACTAAGAGGGGTTCACCAATTGGGTCCGTAGATAGCATCTTTTCTAAGACTTTTTTTCTATCGGGAGATACCTCCCAACCTTCTATCATTGGCATATAGTATCAACTTAATTTTTTATATTTACTTGATATGAACTTTTGATGAATTTTATAAGTATTTTTATATATATAAATATTATCTAGAAATGTTCTTAATACCTAAATTATAATAAACTTAAGAGTAAATCAGTAGTTCATCAGGCTCATATTTTTTAAATTCTTGTAATGTAGTCTTCTATAGTAATAAGTTAGTGTTTAGGTGAACCGCTGTATCGTGTGGGAAGAGCCTCACGCCTCTTGGCTGTCTCACCTCTCACGGTAAGAAAATAAAGATGTAGCGAGTTCGGTTCGCGCTGAAAGACAATTGATGAAAACAGTGTTTGGAGAACTCCGTGAGTTCTGAGACCTCATGGTGAGAGATGTAAGTCAAACTGACAAATGATATATCTTTATATCATTTGTAGCAACTTAACAGAACGGATTATTTCACAATAATATTAAGGAAAATTATTAAAAATTAGTAAATATTAATCTAAATGAGAATTATCCCCGCCTGAAGGTGTTAATTTTATATGAAAACGGAGCTCTTAGTTAACTAGATTGTGCGTGAATAAATTCATGCTACGATAGAGTGGTCATGAGAGCTTTGGTTGACACCAAGTTCTCGCATCAGACCAGTGTTCTGTCTCCGATGTGTAGAAACCATGAAAGGGCGGGTTATCTTGAATAGACACAATAAAAATAAACCCATATTAGAAAATAAAATTTATATGAATAAAAATTATACTAAAGATTCCTCTGAAGAGAAATTTGTATTTGAATTCTATGATGATTTAGATGGTGAGCTTGACGAAAAATCAATACCTCTTGTAGATAAATATAATGCTATTGATTTTGAAGAAAATCTAAATGAGGAACAGCTCCAAATTATTAATAATATCAAAGGTCCTATGTTAGTAATTGCTGGAGCAGGTTCAGGAAAGACTCGTACCATTACTTTTGCTGTTGCCAAACTTTTGCTTTCTGGTATCCCCCCCAATAATATTATGTTAGTCACATTTACGAATAAAGCAGCAAAAGAGATGATAAATAGGCTTAAAAAATTATTAGGAAGAAAACCAAAAGGTATATGGGCGGGAACTTTTCATTCTATGGCAAATCGTTTTTTGAGAAAATATGCGAAAACATTAGATTTAAAACCTAATTATACGATTATGGACCAAACGGACGCGAAAGGGTTAATGAAGTTGGCAATGGAAGAGGCAGATACTTCAGAACTCAAGGAACGCTTTCCCACCTCTGCGATGGCAAAAAGAATTCTTTCCTATTCGATCAATTGCAATAAATCTATTCGAGAGGTGATTCTATGGAAATATCCTCAGTTTGATAAAGATATCATAGAGAAAAAGCTAGAAGAGGTATTCAAACGCTATCGAACAAAAAAAGAAAGAGATGGATTATTGGATTTTGACGATTTATTGGTCTACTGGAATCGTCTGTTAGATGAAAAATTAATTGCTCGAATGATAGCTCGAAACATAAGATATATTCTAGTTGATGAATATCAGGATACTAATTATATCCAAGATGAAATTATCAATAAGATCGCTACTTTAAATACTCAAAGAAATATAATGGTAGTAGGGGACGATGCTCAATCAATATATGCCTTTCGGGGTGCCGATTTTCAAAATATCTTGAATTTTGAAAAGAAGTTTTCAGATTGTAAAAAATTTCGAATCACTTATAATTATAGAAGCGTACCAGAAATTCTTAACCTTGCAAACGATTCCATTAAACATAATAAACGACAATATAAGAAAAAGATGAAAGCGGTTCGCTCCTCTTCCGAAATGAAACCTTTTTTAGTCAATACCTCTGATGATGAAGAACAAGCAAAATTTATTGCAAATCAAGTTTTAAAATTAAGAGAAGAGGGATTTCAATTAAAGCAAATGGCCGTATTATTTCGAGCGAGTCATCATTCTATTAAAATTGAACAAGAATTAAAGACCAAAAATATTCCCTATGAAGTGAGAGCTGGTGTGGCATTCTTTGAAAAAGCACATATTAAGGATGCGCTAGTTCATTTAAGGATCTTGGAAAATCCATACGATGAAATTGCTTGGTCTCGCATTTTTGATATTATTCCTGGCTTGGGGATGGCTTCAGGCAGCAAAATCTTTCAAGAATTCGTTAACACGAAAAACCCCCTCAAATTAATAACCTCGAAAGAATTTTTTGCCAAAAATATGAAAGGTGCCCGTATCCCATCTGCCGGGAGTAAAAAATTAATTGCACATCTCACACCCTTGGTTCCTTATAGTTCAGAAGAAGCACCCTCGGAAGTTCTATCGGTTGTTATTAAATTATTGACAGAGCATTTACAGACTAGTTATGAAAATTGGAAGGAACGGCTTGAAGATCTAAAAGCGCTGGCGATTTATTCTCAAAATTATACAACGATTAGAAGATTTTTAGAAACACTTAGTCTTAACAGATCCGATCTGGAATCAAAAACAGTGAAAAAAGGCAACCAACATGAAGAAGAGAAACCATTAATACTTTCAACAATTCACCGGGCAAAAGGATTGGAATGGCGCGTAGTTTTCATTCCGATGCTATGCGAAAGTTTTTTTCCTTCCCATCAAGTCCTCGGAGATCAAGACGCTTTAGAAGAAGAACGGAGGGTTTTTTATGTAGCTGTCACACGTGCCAAAGATCAATTATATTTGATCTCTCCGGCACTTGTACAATCATGGAAGGGATATCGGACCGAATACACTTCGCAATTTGTTCAAGAATTGAATCATACTGTGTATACAACTTCTTCTGTTGATTTTAAATCAAAACCATCATCAAGGTTTCAGACTGCCGACCAATTATTAGGAAAAAATAATAAATAAAAAGATGGACCCGCTCTTTAACACCCAAAAATATCTAATTCTTGTTTTTTTAATTTGATATTGCTTACCATGGTTTTTCAATATGTGTGGATCTTGCGACTTTTGCCTTTTCTGGAAAATCTACATTATAGTGAATCCCCCTACTTTCTTTTCTAGAGATTGCACTTACTATAATAATCTTTGCAACGGTCGCTAGATTACGCAATTCAATAAGATTTTTTTCTATTTGGAAATCCCAATAATATCGATTTATTTCATCAAGGATTAAATTAATACGTTGTTTAGCTCGTTGCAATCTTTTATCTGTTCGAACTATACCCACATAGTTTTGCATAAATCGACGTATTTCGTCCCAATTTTGCGTTAATACCACCGCTTCTGTGGAAGGAATTGCATTTCCTGGTTCCCATGGTTTAAATCTTTTGATCTTTAATGCATCGGAAAATGATGCTAATCTTTTAGCACAATTATGTCCACAGACCAATCCTTCTACGAGGGAATTACTTGCTAAACGATTTGCACCGTGTAGTCCCGTGCATGCTGATTCTCCAATCACATATAAATTCTTTACTTTTGTGGTTCCATCAATCTTCACGCTCACACCTCCACAACAATAATGCGCTGCGGGAACAACAGGCACAGGTTCTATGGTAATATCAATATTAAATTCCAAACACTGCTCATAAACTCCCGGAAAATGCTCTTTTATGAATTGAGGACTTCTCTGGGATGAAATATCTAAAAGTACATAATCATCACCAGATCTCTTAAGTTCAGAGTCAATTGCCCTCGAAACAATATCGCGAGGAGCTAATTCTTTCATGGGATGATATTTTTCCATGAATTTTCTTCCTTTTAGATCTTTTAAAATTGCCCCTTCTCCTCTCATTGCTTCAGTAATAAGAAATGATTTTGCATAGGGATGATATAAACAAGTGGGATGAAATTGAAAGAATTCCATGTTTGAAATAGTTGCACCCGCTCGATATGCCATAGCAATCCCATCCCCTGAGGCAACATCAGGGTTTGAGGTATATAAATAAATTTTTCCGCAACCTCCCGTTGCCAGTATGGTTTTCCCCGCAGCAATATCGTGAATCTCCTCTGTATTCTGATCTAATACATATACTCCGTAACACTTCATATTGCGTGCAAAAAGATTGATTGCGCACCAATTTTCTTCAATAGTTATATTTTCACAAGCCTTTACCCTGTCTATGAGAGCCTCTTCAATATATTTCCCCGTAAGATCGTCTACATGAAGAATCCTACGTTCAGAATGCCCTCCCTCTCGCCCTAATTCGTATTTTCCCTCTTCATTTTTAGTAAATTCGACTCCCCACTCAATCAATTCCTTTATACGCTCGGGAATCTCCGTTATAATTTGACGCACTACTTTTTCATTACAAAGCCCATCTCCAGCGCGAAGCGTATCTTGGATATGTTTTTCAAAACTATCTTCCTTATCCCATACACATGCGACCCCTCCCTGTGCGTAATACGTGTTACACTCCTTTAATTCTTCTTTCGTGAGTAAAAGTATAGAATTGTCTGGTGCCAGTTGAGAAAGTTTAATTGCCAGACTTAAGCCCGACACTCCTCCGCCAATTATCAGAAAATCGGTCTGTATCTTCACGATGAAATCCTTTATTATCTAATTCATCATTATAATAGAAATAATAATTATTGTTTGAATTTGAATTTTGATTTCATAATTCAATTCATAAAATTTTTCTAAAACTTAACACTAAGTTAAATGAGGCCATATGGTTAAGAAAATTAAAAATGTACTTTTTATTTGTTTTGGAAATACTGCAAGAAGTCCCGCCGCAGAGGGCATTGCGAAAGCCCTTAAAAGGGATAAATATCAAAAAGAGTTAAAAGATGTTCATTTTGATTCTGCTGGATTCTTCAATGTGTACAAAACTGCGCAACCCGAGACCAAAGCATATTTAAAAACAAATTGGAATATTGATTTTTCTGATTTTAAAGGAAAACTAATGGATGATGAGTTATTAGAAAAACAGGATTTAATTCTTGCAATGCAAGAGCGCCATATAAAGCGATTAAAAAGAAAATTCAAACATCTCAATAATATTCAAGAGAAAGCCCATATTTTGTTAGAATATGCAGAGATTGGTGAAGATAGCAATATCAAAGACCCCGTAAATCTTACCGAGAAGGAATACAATGAAATCATGAAGAGTGTTGAGAATGGGGTTGTTGAATCCATTAAAAAAATAATTAGGATTAATGAAAGTTCTAAATAGGTCTAACTCAAATCAATTTACGTTATCAATCCCGTATTTTTCATTCTATTATACTCCAAACTTCTTTTATGATAAATAGGATTATGTCAATTACCCACCACTAACGTTGTGGGCTTGTAACTAGAACTCTTCCTAACGATTCTATGGAATCGGTCATCGGAG